>JAHQWS010000092.1 GCA_029856295.1 Promethearchaeia archaeon | reverse complement strand
ATTTTATTCCGATTGGGAGAGATGCAAACGGATATATTTCGATTTCTTTACGGTTTAATTTTACCACTAATAGCAATTATTATACTTATGGGAATCTTTTTCTACTATTACTATCATACTGAAAAGGGACATATAAACTTCAATCCAAAAGTTATGCGATCAACTATAGTTTTATGTATTTTAATATTTATCTTTTCAATTTTCGAGGGTTTTGATTATTATGAGGAAACTGATATTGAGATAATCTTTATAGGTCTTCGTGGTATTAGCTTAGCATTCTTTGTCATTATTCCTTTAATAGTGATTTTCTCACAAGATTTAGGTTTACAAAAATTTTTTCTTATTGAGCCCTCAGGAGTGCTAGTGTTTGCATATAATTTTCAAGAAAAATTAGATATTTCGGTTGATGATAATATATCCCATTTAACTTCGGGATTTGTATCGGCAATTATGAATTTTTCCAAGATACTCTCAGAAAAAGAAAGTGCAGTGTTATCTGTCCAACTAAGTTATTTATATTATATAATTCTTAAAACAGAATCAAAATTATATGCTCTTCAATCAATCTTAACTAATAGACATTTAAAAAATAGCTTTCTGAATACAATTGAAAAAATGGATATACTTACTTCAACTATACATCAAAGTTCAGATGTAGCATTAGATCAAGTTAAAGAAATTTTAAATACTAATTTTTCGATCTTTCTTTAACTTCAACAATTTTTTTTAAAACTCACTTCTCTAAAATTAATTAAAATAATTAAATAATAAAGAATTTCAGAAAAAAAAATAAATTATTTCATATTTGCTAAATCTTCATTCATTTCTACGAAGCTGCTTGTTCTCATCAATGCCCCTTTAAGGAATTGGAAGCCGATGTCATATGTGGATCCATCTCCTGCAATATGAATTACATAAGGCACCTCTCCTTCAAATAAATCCTTGCTTTTAAGGATTTTATATGTGGTGCTTATGGCATCTGCTATCGTGGCTCCAGACTCGAATAGGTGGTGAACCCATGGAACTTTCCAAGACGTTACAAAATCTTTCGAAGTAGATACTTCTGAACAGCTTGTATTATTGACATAAATAATATTATTACCTGCAACTGCGGTTGCTGCTGTAGCCATCTGATTCAAAACCATTCCAGCTCCACAGCCAGGACATAAACCATGTCCAGGAAGTAGGTGTGTCTGAGGCTCCAACTTCTTACGATTAATTCGGTATATATCTACAGGCTTTTCAGCCCCAAATTTTTCAATAAGTCCTTTTAATTTATTATTTCTCTGCTCTGTATAATATATAATCTCATCAATTTCTTTTTCCATAAATTGTGGTCTAAAAAGGTGTCTAAATCGTCCCATTGACTTTAAAAAGTCTACGAATTTCTCCTTATCTATATCTAATCCTCGGTAGTATGAAAAAATAGGCATTCCATCTTTTACTCGTATGGTATAGAGGGGCCAATAGCCACAATCGGTAGCTAATTTCGAAATTTCGACAGCATTTTCCGCAGGATGTCTCCATCCACGCATACAATCTGAATATGCTTGTATGAATGCTGCACCATTAGTTTTTAATGCCTCCATCATCTTACCCATTAAGTCATTTGGATATGCGGGATTAACTGTTGCTAAGAATAATGATTTAGCCCCGTAAAACCCGAATGGCGTGACTAAATCTTGCTTAACACCGACCTTTCCGGGAATCTTTTCTCCAGCAGGACCGGTAGTCGTTGACGCGTGGGGAGGTGTGGCCCCTGATTCTTGAATACCAGTATTCATGAAAGCTTCATTATCATAATTTAAAAACAAAACATTGCATTTTTCATCTTTGGCAAGTAAATCTTCCATACTAATTATATTTCTTTCTGGCTTTGACATTTTTACATATCCACTCCTAATATTTTATTTTTTGTTTCTCGAACACCTAGATACATGTAGAGCGGTCCTTTCATATCTTTAACAGCTTCCATTTTCTTTTTCGCGATATCAAATTCATCTTGAGTAACATCACGACCTCCTAATCCAACAATAAAACTTCTAAGTAAAGTCCCAAGAGGATATAACGCAGTTGCAATAGAAGTAGAAAATGGTGGCAAGAGGTTATTTAATGAATCAGATTTCTCTAAAATAATTAATTTTTCTAGATCATGTTCTTGGACGATTTTCTGTAATTCCTCATAAGGAAACGGTCGATATGCCCTTACTTTTATGAGACCCACGTCTTTATTTTTAGTCATCCAACTTATAATATTTCCACACATTGAACCCATAGTAATAAAAGCGGTTTTCGAAGAATTATCTAAATTATAAGTCTCAATTAAGTCATATTGCCTACCGGTCGCTTTTCCGAATTCTTTGAAGGTTTCCCTCATGATTCCTAATACTGGTTGTTTTGCTTCATCTAGATTCTTTCTTCCTTCCATGAAGAAACTGGGGGTGACTATCCCTCCCCAAGTTCCAGGTTTCTTAGTATTAATTGTGTGCCGTGGTTTTTTAGGAGTTAATTCGCGAACAGTCTTATCAGGGATTAAGGTTAATTTTTGGACAGAATGAGAAATTATAAAACCATCATGCACGAACATAGTAGGGAATAAAGACTTATCAGAAATCATTACAGATAGTATCGCTGCATCATAGGTTTCTTGAACATTTTCAGATACGATACAATTCCAGCCAAAATCTGTCAATACAAACTCCCAACTATTCCATATAGATAAATTAGGGGCATTAAAAGCACGGGCAGATATCATCATTGTTAAAGGAACTCGCCAACCAACAGCCATAGGTAATGCTTCTGCCATTAATAAGTATCCTTGAGATGCGGTAGCCGTGAATACCCTAGCTCCTACTGCTGCCGCTGCGGTAGAATAGCTTATTGCTGCCAATTCTGATTCTACATTTACAAAAGCCGCCTTTAATCTTCCCTGATGGACAACATCAGAAAGTCCCTCTACAGATTGCGTCTGTGGAGTAATAGGAAACGCACATATTACATCGGGATCTGTCTGAGTTACCCCTCCTGCTACGGCATAATTTCCTATCATAGCAGTTTCAGTGGGCTCTTTAATTTCTTTAAAAAATAATTTCATAGGCTCGACAGACATTTCAATTCCCTCCACTTTCTTCGGGTGCCGCACATGAGGCTGGACCCTGTTTCATCCTTTTAGTAATAGCATTTACTGGGCAAATATTTAGGCAATTCTGACAAGATTTACAATGATAAATATCAATTCCAGCCATATGCCACAATCCATCATCACCTTTTTCTCTTATAATTGCAAAATCCGGACAAATATACCAGCATTGTGCACAATCAGTACATGTATCCTTATCCCATAGAATTTCCCATTCGCCCCAAGATCCCGTATTCACTTGGTCACTCCCTACTTGAATAATATTCTCATCACAATACCATACTCCTGCTTTATCTAATTCTTTATAACCTGGCAAACCTAAGTCAACTTGTTGCCAAGGAACTTTAGTATGAACAAAAAAGTCGACGTCCTTACCAATCTCATAAATACATGTTTCTTCATATGCTTGTTGAATGGCTTTAATATTTTTTCCAGCTATTTCCCCTTTGAATCTCATCATTATTGCATCGGATAATTCTTCAATTGTGAAAAGATGAGAAACTCTTACTAAAGCACCTAAAATTATTGTATTTGTTATATTCCTACCAAGTATATCTAAGGCTATTCTGGTCGCATCAATTGTCGCTATATTCAAATCTTTCCTTTTTACAATATCTTGTATATCTAACTGATTCATCACTGTATTTACGATTAACCATCCGCCTTCAGGAATCCCAGCAGTAACATCGACCTCCCCTAATAAAGAAGGATCTAGTACAGATACAAAATGAGGGGCATAAACCTGCTCATTTGACCTTACTAAATCTTCATTTAAACTTAAACGAACGTAGCTTTCTGTAGGAGACCCCATACGTTCAGCTCCAAATTTAGGTTGACAAACCCCATATCCATAAAAAGCTTCTACACATAAATTTGAGGCGGTAACACCACCTTGACCGCCTCTTGCATGAAATCGTAAGCTTATAGAGGTTTCTTTTAAAGCATCTTTTACTTGTTTTTCAGCGAGAATTTTCGATCAACTCACTTTATATTTGTTATTTTAATTGTTATTTCTATAATGTAAATCCTATCAAGAATTTAAATTTTATAGATTAAATTTATACAAATTGAATAATAATTCCTATTTCATTTGAACTTCAATAGAAATAATCAATTTGAAAAAGGATTTCTAATATGGAATAATAATTGTCACATATCAAAATAGAACAATAAAAGAAGATTATGAGCGAACAAATAATAACAGAATCAAATGAAAATATTTTACGAATTGAGATAAACCGACCTAAAAAAAGAAATGCTCTTACGAGAGAGATGTATCGGGAAATGGCAAATGCTATAAACAACGCTGATGAGGATCCCTCAATTCGGGTAATATTACTTCATGGACAGAAAGAGATATATACGGCAGGAAATGACTTAAAGGATTTTCAGAGCCCACCTCCATCAGACGGGTCAAATCCAGTGGGAGATTTTATGAAAACAATTACTGATGCTAAGAAGCCCCTTATTGCTGCTGTGGGTGGTTATGCGGTAGGAATTGGAACAACCATGCTATTTCACTTTGATTTGGTGTATGCCGGAAATAATGCTAAATTTCAGCTACCATTTGTTAGTCTGGGGTTATGTCCTGAGTTTGGGTCAGGCTATTTGCTGCCCCGGCTAGCAGGTTATCAGCGTGCAGCAGAAATGTTTTACCTTGGGGATTTCTTCTCAGCTCAAGATGCTTATAAGATCGGACTGGTTAATAAAATTTTTTTAGATGAAAATTTACTTGAGAAGGCAATGGCAGAGGCAAAGCGTCTAGCTAATCAACCACCGGCATCAGTCCGATTGACCAAATCGCTTATGAAGCGGCATATTCCTGTAAATTTAGATGAAATCGTAGTATATGAGGGCGTGCAATTTATGCGAAGATTAAAATCTCCAGAGGCAAAGGAAGCATTCGCTGCATTCTATGAACGCCGAAAGCCTGATTTCTCTAAATTTCAATAATTTATCCGAAAAAGAATAGTGGTAAGAAAATTGAAAATTGCTATTGATATAGATGGTGTTTTACTTGATTTAGTGGTGAACTTCTGCGAAATTTTCAACAAAAAACATGGAACTTCATATTCTAAAAATGATGTAACACGCTGGGAGTTTTTTAATGATTGGAACATAACCGAGGAAGAAGCATTTGAAATATTTTTTCAAATATACGAAAATACGACGTCTGTTCCTTTTATTGATGAAACAGCCCCAGATTTTTTAGAGAAAGTAAATCGGTCTCATGAAGTATACATCCTTTCAGCAAGAGCTTCTCAATATAGGGATCAAATTATTGAGAAATTAAATTTTCACGGTATAAAAAAAGGGGAGCAGTATATAGACCTTATTTTAGTGCACCATAAACCATATGCTTCTAAGCAAGATTATGAGTTCGATGTATACGTGGATGATAATCCCCATTTAGCAGATGCAATTAAACTGATGAAAGATAGACATTTACTTTTATACGATCAGCCTTGGAATCAAAACTTCATTTGCGAGAATAATATTATTAGAGTCCATAATTGGAATGAAGTGTATGAAAAATTAGTTTTTATAAATTTTAAACTTAATTTGTGATGAAACTCAAAGATTTTTATATTAGTACAACTAAACTTTACAATATTGAACGAAGATTTAATTTTAACTATAAGACGTTATTATCATGAATGAATCAAATAGAGACTCTTCTAGTGAAAATCCTACAAGCAAATTTCTTTTATATGCGATGCCTAGATTTGGAACGTCTGTTGTTTTAGGGATTGAAGGCTGGGCCCTATTTACACTTTATACTGTCGCATATGGAGTTTCTCCATTTCTTGTGGGTTTTGCTCTCGCTATGGGATATCTTAGTATAGCAGCTTCTCAATTTTTATTAGGATGGATTAGTGACGCCAAATATACGCGAATAGGCAGAAGGAAGCCTTGGATTCTATTAATAACACCCTTACTTGGAATTTCTTTTATTCTAGTTTTATTACCTGCGTTATTTTTGCCAGATCTTAACGATAAGAACACTCTGTTCTTATGGCTATTATTATGGGAAATTATCTTCCGTATAAGTTATGGTATGACAACTCCTTATCAATCATGGGCCGCCGAACAATTTGAGGCCAGTGAACGTCCAAGGGTATCACAATTCCAAAATACTTTCAATTTTATAGGAAATGGAGTAATGGCACTTTTTACATTACTTATCTTAACTGGAGTATTTGAAAAAATTCAAAAGAATCCTAATATAATACCACCAGAATTTTTAATTCCTATAATCTTATTTGCGGTTATTGTAGTTGCATTATTTTATTTACTTGTCTTTTTAATGCCAACAGAACCTAATTTTAAGATTGAATCTAGTTTATCAGTCAATTTAAAAACAATTTTAAAAAATAGAAATTATGTGTTGACGACCTTAATGCGGGGAATTACAGGTATAGCATTGGTTATGGTAACATCAATCATGCTAACTTATGCTATTGTAGTATTACAGTTAAGCGGAACAGATTTTATTATTATTGCCGGTGTTTTACTTCTGTGTATCTTTTTCTTCTTATATATATGGAGGAAGTTAATACAGAAAAAAGGCAAAAAACAAACCCTTTTATACCTTTTCATATTGGGAGTTATTTTTCTTCCAATTACTTTACTCGGTTTAATTCCACTAGCTTCTTACCTAATCCTTGGTATAATTTTTATAGTTGGAATCGCAGCAATTCTAGGTGGATGGTTCTTATTTCCTTACATCATAGACGCTGATATGGCCGAAGACGATGAAAGGTCTACTGGAGAATTAAAGGCGGGGATATATACAGGTTTTCCAAGCATACTTCTTAATATTTTCCAAGCGGGAGGCATTTTCATTTTAGGTATTATTATTTCTTTACCTAATATCACAGTGGGCAACTCTTCCTTTTCAGTCGGCTTTATCTTATGGGGGCCAATTTGTTCGATTATTTTAATCTGCTCTTATATATACACTAAGAAATTTCTCACGCTTGATTTTGAATGGGAGCGTAAATAATTCAAATACTTTTTTTTTTTTTTCAGGTTTAAATTTAGAATGGCATGAAACTACCCATCTCGATATCCTAGATCCATCATAACTCCATATGCTGCTTGAAGTATCATGTTATCAAGAACCATGTGTTGCTCATTAAACATATCTGAACGAGAAAGTAAAAATGGAGTAATTTTTTCACATATATATCTTGTTTCGTCTTTTTCATCGTGATATTGAATAATTTTTGCCCGAAACTCTTTCATGAATAATTCATGGTCTAACAAGACTTTTTTCACATTCTCCTTTCCATTTACAATACCAAAATGACTAAAACCTGCTTTTTGAATGTCTAGTTTCTTTAAATTTTCAGTTGTTTTCATATCTTCTTTAAAATTATAATGGATTGGAGCAGAAACTGGAAGGGTTATAAGTTTAGAGGAATGATATAAAGTTCCTACGGCTTCTCCAAAGAATATGAAATCAATTACTCCGTCTTTCATAAAAACAGCACTCTGATGATCTGGTGTATGTCCGGGCGTTTTTAGGACAGCTAAATTAATTTCTGAATTCTTAGCATGAAATGTTTCTATAATATTAATGGAATTAGGATCACTTGTTTCTACTAGTTTAAAGCCTTTCTCATCAATCTTTCTCATTTCACCAACCATATTGGGT
>JAHQWS010000091.1 GCA_029856295.1 Promethearchaeia archaeon | reverse complement strand
TAATAAATGTGAGATAATAAAACCTCAAAAAAAGTTTTTTAGATAAATTATTGATTATTAGAATAAATTTTAATAAGATATAAGAAAAATGTATAATTAATTCTGATTAAAACTGTAAGTTTCTTCTTAGTAGTTAAACCATTAAGGAGGAGTAAGAAATTAGACTACTTGAATATGAGAGTAAAGAGATTTTTAGTAAATTTGGTATCCCGCTCACTAAAAATTTAGTTATTGAAAGAGGGGAAGATATTGGAAGTAAAGTGAAGCAATTTAAATATCCTGCTATAATTAAATCTCAAATTGCTATAGGGAGTAGAAAAAAAGCAGGTTTAATTAAAATTGCTCAAACTAACGCAGAAGCAAACTCCATATGTAAAGAGTTCTTTGTAAAAGAGGTTGGAGGCTTTCGTGTAGAAGCTATTCTAATTGAGGAATTGGCAACAATCCAGCATGAATATTATTGTTCGATTGCCTTGGATGCTTCTGGCCGGCAATTTTTTTTAATAGTGAGTAAAGAAGGAGGAATTGATATCGAAGAAGTCGCTGCAACCCATCCCGAAGATATAATTAAAGAAAATTTTTCATTTAAAGAGGGATTAACCAGAGAACTTGCTAAAAAGGTTGCGGAACAATTAGACTTCACTAATCAGCTATTAGATTCTGCTGTAGATATTTTTTTAAAGTTATGGGAAATCATAATTAAGACAGAAGCACAATTAGTTGAAATTAATCCTTTAGTCTTGACACCCTCAGGTTTAATCGCTGTGGATGGAAAGATGATTTTAGATGATGATGCTGCTTTTCGACAACCATTAATTCAGGAATTAGAAGAAAAAAAACTCTCTGATTTAGAGAAATTAGCGAAAGAAGCTGGTTTTTCATTCGTTGAATTAGATGGAGATATTGGAATTTTAGCAAATGGTGCGGGATTAACCATGGCCCTTTTAGATGTATTATCTCAGATAGGATTAAGTCCAGCAAATTTTTTAGACGTTGGTGGTGGGGCCAGTAAGGAACGTGTTTATAAAGCACTTGAGTTAATTTTTAAATTGAAACCTAAATGTGTTTTAATTAATATTTTTGGTGGAATAACGCGATGTGATATTGTTGCAGAGGCGATAATTCAAGCTTTAAAAGATTTTTCTAATGTTCCACCTATGGTTATCAGATTAACGGGTACAAAAGAAAAAGAAGGAATAGATTTACTCAAACGCGAGAATATTAATGCATTCAAAGATGTAATGGAAGCAGTCAATAAAGTAAAAGAGGTATTAGGTGGCTAATATGTATATTAGTGAAAATTCCAAAGTAGTTGTTCAAGGTATAACTGGAAATCAAGGGGCCTTTCATACTAAATTAATGTTAGAATATGGAACTAAGATTGTTGCGGGAGTTACGCCAAAAAAGGGAGGGCAAGAAGTACATGGTGTTCCTGTTTTTAATAATGTTGAAGAAGCAGTTCAAGAAACCGGATGTGATACTAGCATTGTTTTTGTGCCAGCTAGGTTTACATTTGAAGCTGTAAAGGAAAGTTTAACTGCAGGTATTATAATGACAAGCATTATTACAGAAAACGTCCCTGTCCTTGATATGTTGAGGCTAGTTGAGATGGCTCAAGAAAGAGATCAACATCTTCTTGGTCCAAATTGTCCAGGGATGATGATACCAGACAAAATAAAGCTAGGAATAATGCCAGGGGATATGTGTCATTACGGTGGTGTTGCGGTGATTTCAAAAAGTGGTACCCTTTCGTATGAAATTACTAAAGCGATTGGTAGCGCAGGAATTGGAGTTTCAGCATATATTGGAATTGGAGGAGATCCTATAAGAGGTCAGACAATGATTGAAGCAGTAGAATATTATTCTAGTGATCCTAATACAAAAAAAATTGTTCTTATAGGAGAAATCGGAAGTGATGAAGAAGAAAAAACCGCCGAATTTATTAAGGATAATGTATCTAAACCCGTTATTGCTTTTATCGCTGGGAAAAGCGCACCGAAGGGTAAAAGAATGGGTCATGCGGGTGCAATTATATCGGGAGATTTTGGAACTGCACGGGGAAAGATAAAAGCATTAAAAAACGCCGGAGCTCTAATTGCAGAGTTACCATGGGAGGTTCCTAATCTTTTAAAATAATCAAATAATTACTAAGCCCTATGTCAGAATGGAAGGTAAAACTAATTGAAAAGATTGAACGAACGGAGGATATCAAAAGCTTCCGCTTTGAACGTCCAGAAGATTTAAAGTATCTACCTGGTCAATTTTCATATTTTTATATTCCGAAAGAAGAAGGTGGTGAATTATTCCATCATTTTTCGTTCTCCAGCTCTCCAACTGAACCATTCGTTGAATTCACTACCCAAATTCGGGAAAGTGAGTATAAAAAGAGATTAAACCAATTACCAATCGGAACCACAATAAGGATCAGCACAATTTTAGGCAATTTTTCTTTAATTAACAAATATAATAAAGTTGCTTTTCTTTGTGGTGGTATTGGAATTACAGCTGCCAGATCAAATATAAAATGGGCTATTGATTCTCAAGTTGAAATAGACATGGTATTGTTGTATGGTAATAGGAATTTAAATAATATAGCTTTTAAAACTGAATTAGAAGCACTACCAGCAGAGAATTTTAAAGTTTTTTATATTCTTTCTCAACCAGAAGAAAGTTGGAAGGGTTGGAAAGGTCGAATTAATGAGCAATTTATACTATCAAACGTTCCAGATTGGGAGGATAGGATGTGGTTCGTCTCGGGGTCACCAGCTATGGTTAATACGATTGAGAAAATTCTTACAGATGATATTTGTGTTCCAATGCATATTATAAGAGAAGAATTCTATATTGGTTATTGATAAAAACCAAATTAAATTTAAGGGGAACTATTTCTGTAAATTATTAAAAATTTCTGATAAGGTTGGGTGGGCATGTATCGTTTGGTTAAAAATCTCCCAGCCATTCTGGAGACCAATTAGTGGAACAAGTTCATGTATTAAATTATCCGAATCTTCTCCTATAATATGTGCACCGAAAATTTCTTTGTTGTTGTGTAAAATTTTTACATGTCCCCTTTTAAGTTGCATTATAACTCCCCTCGAGCATCTTGGTAACTCTGTATGCGCTACTTCATAGCTTACTTCTTTTTGCTTAAGCTCATATTCTGTTTTGCCCACAGATCCAATGGGGGGATCGGTAAAAACAGCATAGGGTATATTCTCAAATCTTACTGCTACTTTAGAATCACCGAACATATTTTGTACTACAGCTTTAGATTCTTTTAAAGCCATATGAGTAAATTGCTGCTTTCCCACAACATCTCCAATTGCCCACACTTTTGAATTACTTGTTTCAAGTAAATTATTTACAACTACATACCCTCTATTATCAATTTCTATTTTTGCAGCATCACCATTTAATGTTTCAGTATTTCCTTGAAATCCTGTCGCAATCATTAGCTCTTCAACTTGAATAGAACGTTGCTCTCCTAGATCAACCAAAATATTGTCACCCTCAGTTTTAATTCCATCTATATTTGAATTAGCATGAATTTTGATTCCGTCTTCAATGAAATATTGATTTAAACTCTCTGATATTAATTCATCTGCTCTTGTTATTACTTTAAGGTTGCGTTCAAAAACATGAACTTCACTTCCAAATGCATTAAAAATCGAAGCAAATTCACATGAAATGAATCCACCCCCTACAAATCCAATTGATTGTGGAAGATTCTCTAATTTCCAAATATTTTTATTGTTTAAATAAGAAATATTTTCAAGACCTTTAACTGGTGGAATAAAATTCTTGGCACCCGTAGCTATAAGTATAGCTTTAGAGTCATAAGTTTCTCCACTAATTTCGACATCTGATTCATTTACAAATTTCCCTCTACTTTCAATAAATTGGATATTTTCAAACTTAGCTAATCGTTCTTCATTTTGTTCCACCGCATTATGAACAAGATTTCTTGTATAATCCATAGCATCATTAAAACTTATACTAATTTCACCCATCTTTACTCCATAATTTTTGGCTTTTTGAACCTCTCTAAATAATTTTGTAGCGTACAGTAATGCTTTAGTAGGGGTACAACCGTAATTAATACATTTTCCTCCGATGGGTCTATCTCCTACTAATAATATGTTTTTACCCTTTCCTGCAGCTAATCTAGACGTAGGAAGTCCAGAAGTTCCTGCACCGAGAATCATTAAATCATATTCAACCAATTCTACTGCCTCTTAAGCTAATTTATTAAATAGTTTTCAGTTCAAGTCTTATAAAAAACGTAATCCTAATTTATTTTTTAAAGATTTGGATTATACATTAAAAATTTCTTAATGAAATACTAAAATAAGGATGTTAATTAAAGCAGTAAATCACACAGATCTCTTAGTTTAAATGGGATCTTCTTTTTTCGTCCATATACTTTTAAAATCCAGTAAGCATCAGGACAATATGTTGTAATAAAACTATTTTCTTCACTTGTTTTTTCAAAATATCCACTTTCCTCCTTAAAATCATCCATTCTCTTCAGTGCTATCGTTTCAATGATATCAGTTCTTAGTTGATGACCTACACCACCACCGCAACACGTTTTTGGAACTTTTGTGTATAAATTATATCCACTCTCTCCGTATAAATTTTCTAAATTCTCAACAATTCCGGGAATTTCTCCATTTCTTAGAGGACATGCGTGTTGCATAATTAAATTGCCTGACTTCTTCTTTTCAGCAGGAGTGAGAAATTCTGTAAAATATTTAATTTCGAGATCCATCATGCTAAATTCTTTTTTAAAGACCATATAACAGCTTGGACAGGCCATAATTATTTTTTTAAATCCTTTTTCTTTCAAGATTGTTCTATTTTTATTAACTAACTTATGGTAAGTGTCTATCGCCCCATTACATAAAATTGGATATCCGCAACATAGTTCTTCATCCAAAAGAGTAAAATCTATTTTTTTATGTAATAAATATTTTATAAGGTTCTCAGCATATATTGGAGTTTTCACAGTAGTAAAACAACCAAGATATAGGAGGGTATCGGATTTGTTAGGTATCCCACTCGGAATTTTAACACGACTCTTATTTTTTGTAAAAGGTGTACCATATGTTTCTAACGCATTGATAAAATCATTTAAACCTTTTATTTTTCCTCCATCCTTTAAAAATTTCTCTTTTAAAAGAAATCTTTCCTCTGAAGTACCGCAATCATTGCAATGGATGCAATTGTAAACTCTTAAATAATCATCTTGCTTGAAAGTATAATTGCTTTCAATGAGCAGTTTGACTTCTTCATTAGTAATAAAATGATCGGGATCTGCTTCTCTGCAAGGACAATAAAATCCTTCTTGTTTGGAATCATTCATAGGAGCAATTCAAATATATCTTTAGCTTTAGGATGAATTTTGCATTGTTTACTAAATCTACGTAATATCCACCAGCAGCTTGGGCAATAAGTCGTGGCAAAATCTACGTCATCTCTGTTAAAATCCTCTATTCTCTTTCTAGCAACGGCCTCAATAATATCCGTCCGATGCATATAGCCCAAACCCCCTCCACAACACCAATGCGGAACATCTGCTACATTATAACCACTTTCTTTCAATATGTGATCTACAGTTTCTGAAACATCATCTCGTCCGCGATTTATTAATTGACAAAGATGCTGAACTTCAACTATTCCAGATTTTTTAGATTCTGATGGTTTTAGATAATCTCCGACAAAGTCAAATACAATATTTGTATCTATCTCAGGTTTATAGAATTCATTAAATAGGAAATAACATGCCGGGCATAGACAAATAACTTTTTTAAATTTCTTGAAGATTTCAATATTCTCTTTCTTACACGTTTCAAATTCTTCCATGGATCCCGATGCAAACCACGGCCAGCCACAGCAGATTTCTGTGTCTAAGATAGTGAAATCAATGCCTAGGTTTAATAAATATTGTAGAGAATGTTCAGTATAACGGGGAATTCTGATAGTTGAAAGACAACCCATAAAATAGAGTGTATCTGATTCTTTAGGAATTCCATCAGGAATTTTTATTCTCATTTTATTTGTCGGATAAGGTGTTCGAAAATTTCTGAAACTTTCGCGCATCTCTTCCAAACCTTCAAGAGTGAAGCCTTGAGAGAGAAATTTTTCCTTTAATTTAATGCGTTCCATTTCAGTTTCACAGAGTCCGCAATCGACACAATTATATATTTTTAAGTAATCATCCTGAGTAAATTCGATTTTATTAATGTTATTGACCATTTCTTTTACTTCATTATCACTGTAAAAATGGGTAGGATCAACTTCCTCTGTTGGATATTTTTTTCTTTCCTTAGGATATTTTAAATAATCTCCCATAAAAAGCACCTTGATTATATAAACAGTGTGTTTAAAAATAATTTAAAAAAAATTAAATAAGATGTTATTAATCTTTTTTTTCTTTCAGTTTTACATTTGTTCTTTGAATGCCAACTTCTTTACTAGATGGCAAGGCTGTGCCACAGTTGTCTCGTTTAGCCTCACCTTCTTTAAAGGCTTTATCCATTTCTTTCTCTAATTCATCTTCAGTCAATTCTTTATCGGTCATAATATAAAATATTACACTCATATAAATAAAAATTAGCTTTATAAAATATTGAATAAACGTTAAAAAATGCTAATGCATTTTAAGATAAAAAAATTGAAAATAAAAAGTAATTAAAAATAGTGAATTTTTACATCTGTTCATTAATATATTCTAAGGCAGCATTCTCTTTTTCAACGGGGCGTCTCTCAGGTACAAGTACGTATTCTTTTTCAATAGTCTCGTAATAATCTCTTCGCATATATAAATTGCAATAACAAGCCCCAAACTCGGGAACATCTTTTTGAGCATAATCACATGGACATATTAAATCCCTATCCAATTCTCGTTTACCGCAGGCTAAACGGCAGGGACATGATTGGTATCCCAAATTTTTCTTATTATCTACGAGCCCGTCAATCAGATCATCTAACGTTTTTTGATCTTTGTTTAATATCCATCCGTTCTTTTTGGCTACTTGTTTACAATACTGAAGCATTCCCTCCTTTGTTTCCATGTCCATTATGCCTCCCCTCCCTGATTCATTAATTCTTCGTATTTATTCGGGTCATATCCTACTACAACATCTTTATCGTCGCACACCATGAACGGATATGAAATTCGGTTTTGATAATTAGTTCTCAGAAATTCTAATATTTCGGATTTTTGAGACATTTGAATTTTATCCATGTCTACATAGCGGTATTTTATATTACGACCCTTCAACCAAGTCTTACACTTTTTGCACCACATGCAGGTGCTAAGGGTGAAAATTACGATTTCTCTTTTTGCATTTTCCCCCTCAACTTGAACTGCTAAGTTATCTATTAATTCTTCTGTAGTCATAAAAATCAAATTTTTTTTGAATTAAGATTTCTATTAATATAATTTGTTTAATCAAATATTTAGAGTTTTTTAATATGATTTTTCCAATTTGGGTCAATGCATTCAAAAGCTTCCATGGTTAAGTTTCGAATCTCATTATCGCAGGAGTCTAGTAAAACGCCTAAGTGTTCAAGTGCTCTTTTATCTCCGATTTTCATTAAACTTTCAATGATTAAAAATATCCTCTGTTTATCTTGCTGATCTTCTGGTAATTCCAACTCTTTTTTTAAAACATCCACAATCAGCTTTGTTCCCCTAACATCTTGAATCTCACCCATAGCTTCAATAATTCGATTTATAACTATGGGATCTTTTTCCGATTTTAGGACTTTAGCCAAAGAATTAGTTGCTCTTTTATCTTTCAAGTAACCTAAGTGATTAGCTGCTGCTGCCTTCTCCATTGTAGTTCTTC
>JAHQWS010000090.1 GCA_029856295.1 Promethearchaeia archaeon | reverse complement strand
AGCTACAATTATTTCATCAATACCACTCTCGGGATCTTCAACTTCTACGTTCCAATATCCTGGATCGCCATCGGTTTCTGATCCTACATAATCAATATTTATTAGCGGGGGTGTAGAATCATCATCAACAACTTCAATAGTTGCACTCACTATTGTTAAGAGTTGATCAAAATCTCGATCTTTATCGCCATCTAAAACTCTGACTTCTAATGTATGATCTCCTAGTATAGTTGGAGTGGGTACATAAATAAGGTAATATGGATAGATTCCCGTTATATAACAATCTTGTCCATCAATAGTAGCTTCAATTTCATCGACTCCAGACTGATCAGATACATGTACGCCTATTTCAAAGTAAGTAGTGTCATCTTCAATGATATCTGGCCCTGAGAGAGATACATGTGGATATGAACTATCGTCATCAACAACGATAAATCTCACGGGAATATCAACTGAAAGCTTATCATTTGGCCTATCGTCATCACTATCCCATACATGTATCATAGCCGTATGAGTACCTAAAGCACGTGGATTAGGAACATAAATATAAAATCTTTTGAGATTAGGATAAGAAGGATGATAATAAGGATAAACACTGCCTGAGAATTCAACTCCATAAAGATTTCCGGTAACACTTCCTACTTCTACATTATCACTTACATATCCATAAACGTAAACACCAGACTGTGAATCATATATTTGATTATCATGATATGGACCCCAAATGAGCTGTGGCTCTGTCGGGTCGTCATCGAATATCCCTATTGGACGCACCGCATATTCATGACCCCAGACATCTTTGTCATATAAATAATTATATTTTTTCCAGATGTCTGGTTTTCGTTTCCATTCCCCATAGGGCCAATTTGCGAATATATCAAACCAATACCATTTCATCTTCACAATTACTTTAACCCTTGAATCTATGAAGTTTGGATCCATTGTTAAATCGAGGCATACAGCAGTGTATGGTGAGGCAAAATTCATTTCAATGGCGCCAACCCAGTCATCGCCATCTTCATGTCCGAAATGAAAATCATCTTGCATTTCTTGTACATCGAGACGATATTCATAATCCACGTCATCTAAATCGTGATTTGTATCAAGCCATGCCTGTATTTTGGTAACTTTCTCTCCAAAACCTATATCATAAGGTTCGATTGTTAACCGAAATTCTTCATCATCATTTTGAACTAAACTTTTCGGTGAAGGATTGAACATTGCATAGTCATGGCTATAAGCTCTAAAAAGTAGTTTAGGCGTATTATGTTTTATCATATTTCTAGCTTCTTCTATTGTTAATGTTCCATTTTCAAAGCCCCATAAGGTATAAATATAATTATTAGCCATTAGCTTATTTTTTGGAGATAACGTATTATAATCGTCTAAAGTAATGTTAAAAATATCCAAAATTCTATCTCTATAATATTCAAAATCATTATTAGTTGTTTCTGTTGTTTCATTGAATTGTGCTGAACTTAAGTTTTGGGTAAATGGGTTAAATAGTATTATGGAAAATGCAATTATAATTATTTGCGTTTTATATTTTTTCATTTAAATTTCGCTCAAAAATATTTTAAAATAGATTTATCCAAAATAACTTTTGGATCAATATTTAACATTATTATTAAATATTTAACTCTTTTGTCATATAAGAAATAAATGAAAATTTAATTTCACTATTTATCGTGTATTTGTTTTGATTCTAATTACATTTCATCTCTTTAAAAATCATTATTTAGGATAAAAAATCTGAAATTTCTTATTTCAATAATTCAATTATACTTTAATAATGAAATAAAAACATGATTAGTGATTAAGTTTGAAAAATCAGTCCTTAATTGAAAAACTTGGTTTTGATGCTTCGGATAAAGTTGTCATTTTCCATATTGATGATATGGGATTCTCTCATGCTTCAAATGTAGCTTCTTTTGAATGTTTAGATTTTGGAATCGCAAGTTGTGGATCCATCCTTGTCCCTGCCCCCTGGTTTTTAGAAGTAGCATCAATTTGTAAAAATAATCCTAAATATGATGTGGGTATTCATTTAACTTTTACCTGTGAATATGACTTGTATCGCTGGCGTGCTTTAAGCAGTGTTGATCCTAAATCAGGATTATTAGATTCGGAAAAATCTCTTTGGCGTACATCTGAGGAAGCAATTGCGAATGTAACTGTTGCAGCCGCTGAAGTTGAAATGCGGGCCCAAATTCAAATGGCTTTAGATAATGGGATAGATATTACTCACATCGACACACATATGGGGACGGTTATGGATCCCAAATTTCTTCCAATCTATTTGAAAATGGCTCGAGAATTCAAGGTTCCTGCCTTTTTACCAAGGGTAAATAAAGAAATGTTAATTGAAGTGGGATTAGGGGATTCCGCTGACGCCATTCTAAAAATGTTCTCAAAAATAGAAGAAAGTGGTGCCCCTTTACTGGATTACATGATTATTGATACAACGGGGGAATACCCTAATAAAGTAGAGTATTATTGCAAGCGCATGGCAGAAATAAAACCTGGTCTAACACATTTTTTATTTCATCCCGCTAAGATGAGTTCTGAATTACAAGGAATCACATCAGATTCTGCTGGTTGGCGAGACCAAGATTTTAAGGCATTTACAAGCCCGCTTCTAAAAGAATGTGTTGAGAAACACGATATAAACATAATTGGATACAGAAAAATCCGTGATTATCTTAGAAATCAATAGCGAAATGTCTAAAATTCAAAAAGATAGATACATATTTTATTTCCATCATTTAATTCAATATGCAAATTTTAAAGTCTTTTAACTTTTTACATATTATTATTTCTATTATTTTTTAAGTGATGATTATGATTGAAGAACATGTTCCAACTAGTAAGAAATTAGCTTGGTCCATCGGAAATATTGGCAGTTTAGCAATTGGGCAGGCAAGTATTCTTCTTTTGTATGCGTATTACTTTCTATATCTTGGAGTACCCCTTTCTCCCCTTGGAATTAGTTTAGTTCTATTGGTGTACGGTATATGGGACGCAGTCAATGAACCTTTAATTGGTCATATCTCAGATATTACGAGAAGTCGGTGGGGACGGAGAAAACCTTTTATTGCATTCGGATTAGTGCCTTTAGTAATATGCTCTTATTTAATCTATACTCCTCCAATCAACGACCCTATAATATGCACTATCTATTTGATAGTCATTTTAGTCTTATATGAAACTTTTGTAACAATGGTAATTACGCTCTGGTTCGCCTTATATCCAGAATTAACCTTAGATCAAAATGAAAGATTAGCCATCTCAAGATTTAAAGAAATTTTTGGTGTAATAGGCTTGATTCTCGGACTTGCCATTGCTCCTTTAATAGCAGGCTCATTTAGTGATCCAATGTTAGGATTTTCATTAATGGGATTATTATTAGGTATTATTACTGCAGTATGTATGCTTCCAACATTATTTTTCATTAAAGAACGAAAGGAATACCAAACCATCAAGGAGAATAAAATAGGTTTTCTTAAATCAATGAAAATCTCATTAAAAAGCAAAAGTTTTGTTTGTTTTATTCTGGTTCAATTTTTATTACAACTTTCTTATTCAGTTGTACTTTCAGGGCTTCCGCTTTTCTTTGAAGGTGTGTTAGGAATGGGTTCCTCTGAATGGGCCATTCAAATGTTGCTTATATTTTGTGTAGTAATTCCCGGGTTATATGTATGGATAAAAATTGCGGAAAAAAAGGGGACCAGATACGCTTTATTTATTTCCATGTTATGTTTCTCTCTGACATTTCCATTAGTCTTTCTCGTTTATAGCCCTACTACAATGTTAATTGTTCTTTTAATCGCGGGTTTTGGATTAGGAGGATTAATGCTTTTTCCTACGGTTTTATTGAGCGACGTTATAGATGAAGATCATACAAAAACAAATGAGAGAAGAGAGGGAATCTTTAATGGGGTTTCAGGTGTTATAGTAAAATCCTCAAATGCCATTAGCTGGTTAGTTTTAGGCATTGTCCTTACGATTTTTCAAATTAACCGTGAAAACATAAGCCCGTCAGCGCTTACTCCACTGGGTGAATTAGGTCTCAGAATCTTAATAGGCGTCATTCCAATAATATTTATAGTATTGGGTATGCTGTTCTTATATCTTTATCCATTGACTGGAGCTAGGTTGGAAGAAGTAAAAAAACAGGTAAAAGAATTAAATGAGAAATTATCAAAAAGTTCAAGTTAATAATTAATTTTCTTTTTTATTTTTTTATTAGTAATTCCCTATTTTTAACTCCGATAATTTACTCTTTGTAGGAACGCCGTTTAGATCCCATCCTCTAAATTTATAATATTCGTCCAACATTAGATCTATACTAAGGACCTTCTCCTTTATTCTGCCCTTCTCTAATGGAAACCTTAATCTAGGAGGAATTCTATCGTCTTTTTTCGTAATTCCACATTTATTATTAAATACACGTTTTAAGTTGAAGATTCTTTGTCCAATCTCCATTAGCTCTGCCAATGTTAACCTAATTTCCGTTAAATAATAAATTTCATCCAGTATTAAATCAAGTAGGTTTTCTACGATTTGAGATCCAGAAGAAATCGTTTGACGGCAAATTCCTAATGCATTATTAATTTCTGACAAATCTTGAGAGATCGCAACATCTCTAGCAAATTCGGGATCATCTAGTGTTCTTTCACGAATAGTTTTTTCCTTGGAAATATTTAAAGTATCATTAAAACCGGTGAAACCGGAATATAAATCATTAGCAAACCCTCTAAGGTGGCATGCGCCCCGATTTGAAGTTGCATATTGTAAACCTAAAGGGTATATGGCTCTCGGGTCATGCATTGGCGCTTCTAATCCTTTTATTTCGGTTAGAAAATCTTCACAGCCTTTTCCAATTATCTCTGAAGCCTTTCGAGAACCTTTTCCAAGAATTTTTCCTATACCTTCATTTTTACTCATCAAGTTGAGCAATTTGATGGAAGCATCGGCATCACCCCATTCTAAAGGAAAACCAATCTCTTCCTGAGTCAAAATACCTTTCTCATAACAATCCATAGCGAAAGCTATTGTGCAACCAGCAGAGATCGTATCGATCCCCATTCTATTGCAAATATGATTTAAATAAGCTATTGCTTCTACATCAGAGATTAAACACATAGAGCCAAAAGCTGCTGTAGTTTCATATTCTGAGCCAGCAGCATTTTTTATCTTATAAGGTCCCTCCTTTATTTCTATTTCTCTTCCACAACTAAAAGGACATAAATAGCAAGGTCTATTTTTTACGTGCAATCTTTCCAATACCACAGCACCAGATATCTCATTTACACCCTTCCACTTATGCAGAGTCCAGTTTTTATGAGGTACATCCGCTAATCTTTCGAAATAGTCAATGTTATTAGTACCAAAATTCTTCAAAACATCCGCCATTGCCGATTTTTTAAACGATAGGAAGATTGATTTTGAAATCTCATTGAATTTTTCCTCGTTAAAATATTCAATTTTTTTGTTACTTTTTACAGCAATAGCTTTTAGATTTTTGGAACCCATTACAGCACCCATCCCTGTCCTTCCTACTGCTCTATAATGATCATTGATAATACATGCTAATAAAACTTTTTTTTCGCCAGAGGGCCCTATACATGCAACTTTATACTTTTTCCCTAGTTCAGAACGCAAGTTTTCCATGGTTTTATCGGTTGTTAATCCCCATATCTTTGAAGCATCTTTCAATTCATAGTGATCATCTTCAATTGCCAAATATACAGGTGAATCTGCTTTATTTTCAATAATAATTCCATTTAAGGTCTTTCTTAATTCAGCTCCAAAAAATCCACCGGATAACCCTTCTCCGTAAATGTGAGTTAATGGTGATCTGGCTGTTACAGAATAAAATCCGGAACATGGAAATGAAGTACCAGTTAATAAGCCAGTCATTAAAACTAACGGGTTATATTCACTTAAAGGATCAAATTCAAATACTTTCTCTCTCATTAAATAATCAATCGCAAATCCAGGACCTCCTAAAAATGTTTTTACATCATCCTTGTGAATGTATCTTTCGTCAAAAGTTTTAGTCTTGAGATCAACTTCTAAAATTTTCCCAAATTTTTCATTTCCCATTTTATACTCAATTTCTTTTATTATGCTTCTATGTGTGAATAATTATTAATAAATTCGATAAATTTGGATTTAATTTTAATATTATTAAATATCTACATAATGAAAAAACCAATCTTTTTTTGAAAGGCAGAATTTAAAATAGGATATACTAATCAAAACTTTAGGTGATTAGCAATAATCTTTACTGAATATGCTAAAATTTATACAAAGAAGATTAATGAGGCAATAAGCTCTATTTATGATAAAAAATTAGGTAACATTAAAAATAAATTCTTAACTACCTACTATTCGGAATTAAAAGACTATTTCTTATCTGGAGGAAAGAGAATCCGTCCTTTACTATGTATCGCTACGTATAACGCTTTTAAGGAAGGAGAAGGTGATAAAATTATAATTCCAAGCGTAGGAGTTGAGTTTCTCCATAATGCCTCTCTAATCCATGACGATATTATAGATAAAGATGATTTTAGGCGTGGGAAACCGTCTTTTCATTATAGATTCAAAAACTTGCATTCGAAATATAGTCTAAAAAAAATGGCTGCAGGAGACTTCGGCAATAGTATCGGTATCATAGGGGGTGACTCCGCGTTCTTTATCGGCTTAGAAGCGTTTCTTTTTAATGCTTTTGATCACGATTTGAACGTTAAAGCAGTTGAATATTATGAAAAAGCATTTATTGAAATAAGCGATGGAGTGCTTATTGAAATTGATATGGTGAATCAAAAAAATCTACAGATCCAGGATTATATTGAAATGATCTCTCTTAAAACAGGTGCTTTAATTGAGAAATCAATAATGATTGGAGCGAATTATGCTAACGTAGACGATAAATATAAAAAACTATTATCTACTTATGGTATGAATTTGGGAATTATTTTCCAGATTATCGATGATATCTTGGGCACTTTTGGAGATGAAAAAATAACAGGTAAACCTACCGATGGTGATATTCGTGAGGGGAAAAAGACGTGTTTATTGATAGAGGCGCTTAGTAAATTGGAAAAGGATAAAAGAAAACAGCTTGAGCAATTAATTGAAAAGCCAGAGATGACCGAGGATGATGTTCAACAGGTTAAGGAATTATTCCAAGAAGCAGATGCCGTTAACTCTTGTAAAGCCTTGGCAAATAACTATTATTCCGAGGCGAAATCTGCATTGGATGAATTAAAACTTGTTATTAATCAATCAGAAGCAGAATTTTTTTTGAGTCTACTAAAATTTGTAGCAGAAAGAAAATTTTAAATATTTTAATTAAATTCTGCACTTTTTTTTACTACAATTTCATTTAACCATTTTTTTAATAATGGCTCATCCTTTCTAGATCTTTTTTAGTAAACGGATAAATATATTCCAAAATTTCTCAACGCTCTGAATATCTAACCTCTCATCGGGAGAATGCAGAGCATCAAGAGTAGGGCCTATTGTTATCATATCAAGATCTGGATAGTTCAATCTGAATACTCCTGGTTCTAAGCCTCCGTGAACTGCTGTGATGATTATATTTTCCATCGATAATTCTTCATATGTCTCTTTAATAAGTTTTAGTAATTGTGAATCAAAGTTCGGATTCCATTCACCAAAGCCCCCCATTTGCTTGAATCTTATTTTTAAATCAGCATCTTTGAATAATTCAATTATCTTATTTGATATTTCTTTATAAGATGTGTTTTCAAAACTTCTTTGCATTGTATCGATTTTAATACGGTTCTTTTTCGTAATAATAGAAGCTAAATTAGTTGATGTATGTACTAAATTATCAAACTGCGGATGCATTGAAATGGGAC
>JAHQWS010000089.1 GCA_029856295.1 Promethearchaeia archaeon | reverse complement strand
AATATATATAGTAGGTATTTATTTTTAGCTTCTTTATACCTTAGGAAAATAATTAAAATATCATTTAAAATAAGAATCGCTAATATTATGATAAAAAACACGAATATATCACTTCAACTAAATTTTAATTTTAAAATTTGAGCAGTATCAAAAATAACCTAAATACATAAATAAAAGTATTTTTTTCTTTTGTTTAACTGAATGTTTTGATTAATAGGTTTTACTGTTGGGTTTTGATGAAAATTTAATTATTGACAAGGTAAAGGAAATGGATGCGGAAAAGGCATCTGAAGTTCTTTTATCTATAATTGTAACGGCCAATGAACCAGAAAGAAGGGCTAAAGCTATAGAAAAATTAATTCATTTACAAGATAATACTCATTTCCAAGAAATTAAAAGTATTTATTTAAACGAGTCTCATTCAGACGCTAAAATGAAGCTTATAGAATTATTATCTGAAAGTTATCAAAAAGTGGGTACTGATTTTTTACAAACGCAATATAAGAATGAAAAAGATTGGAGCGTAAGGAAAAGACTAATTGAAGCCGTTGGAAAAATTGATAAATTTGATTCATTAAGTTTTTTAACAGAAGCTTTAGGAGATTCAAATATCGAAGTTAAAAAATCTGCCATAATTTCTCTTGAAGGAGTGACCGATGCTTTAGAAGCATTAATTGAAGTTTTACAATTTCGAAATGAAGAGCTTCATAATATCTTAGTTAAAGTAATCATTAAGACTGGAAAGAAAGTTGAAATACATAGAATTATCAATTACCTCTCTTCTGAAAATTTAAATATAAAAAAGGCCATATCTCTTATATTAGGGAAGATTGGCAATAAAGAAGCAGTAAATCCTCTAATAGAACAATTGAATGATAACAATCCAATAGTCAGAAAAAATTCTATTAAAGCGTTAGAAAAAATAATCCCATCAAACAAAGTCACTCATATTATAAAAACTCTAAATGACGATGATCCAGATGTTAGAACGACTGCGATAAATGTTTTGGGTAATATTGGAAGTAAAAGAAGTATACAATCCTTATTGGAATTACTAAAAGATAAGGATGAGAATATTCGGAAGCAAACAGTTAAGGCACTTGATAAAATTTTAGTACATTCAAAGTCATTTAAAGAAGTTTATGAAATATTAAAGAAAAGAAATCCAGTGGCTAGAAGGGAAGCTATAAAATTATTAACAAGTGCGAGTGATGACCCAGATGCAATGCGTATTTTAATAAAATTGCTTAATAGTAAAGATTCAAGAATTAGAAGTTTGGCATATAGCGCTATTCTAAAAATATCGAATGATAAGGTAAATGAATTAGTTCTTGAAGGTCTAAATGAAAGAGAGTGGCAAATACGTAAGTTTTGCGTCAAAATTATAGGGAAGATTGGGGATGAGAGCACAGTTGAAACTCTTTTAGATCTATTAAATGATTCAAAAGCAGCTGTAAGGAAGGAGGTTACAAATGCTTTATCTCAATTTAATAATCCAAAAATAAGAAAAGAAATCATAAATCGAACTATAAGCCTCTTAAAAAGCACAGATTGGAAGATGAGAAGAGAATCAGTGAAATTATTAACAAAAATAGGCACTAACGAGGCATTAGAACCCTTAATCTCTTGCATAAATGATGAGGATGTATTTGTAAAAAGTTGGGCAACTAAATCTCTCGGCAAACTCAAAAATATTGAAGACTTTACACCCCTTACTATATTATTGAAAGATGATGATCCTAAAATTCGCATAGCAGCAGCAAAAGCTTTTGCTGAAATAGGAGATGCAAAAGCATTACAACCACTTATAAGTGCACTCGGAGATGATAATTGGGATGTTAGACAAGAAATTGAAAAGGCACTTAATCAAATTAAACCTGACTGGATGACCTTATTGTGAAAAACCTAAAATTACAGAGATTTTTATTTTAGTAAGAGCTTATAACATTAATGAGCACACAAAAGGATAAACGAAAGTATATTCAGAATCGACTCTATTCTTATCATTTTTTAAATGATGGATTAACTTTTATACTCCCGATATTAATGGCCAGTTTTTTCATATCATTTAATTTAAATTGGTTTCAGACAGGATTGATTTTTGCTTTTAATGCATTAGCATTGACTGTATCCCAAATTGTTGTAGGATATTTTACAGATAAATATTCTGAATTTTTAATAAAAATAGGTATATTTCTTTTGGCCTTAGCCTCTTTTCTAATTATATTTTCTTTTGATTTTATAAGTTTGTTAATATTTGCCACGCTTATTGGCATTGCTTTAGGATTTCAGCACTCTATTTCATATGCAACTACAAGCAAAATGTATGTAGAGGAAAGAGATATCATGTTAGGACGTCAAGGTGCTGCCGGAGACATGGGAAAATGTGTTGCTGTGTTTTTATCTGTGCTAATAATAATCATTTTTACTTGGCAATATGCCTTAATAACCTGGTCAGTGATAACTTTTATATTATTTATAATAATTATAGTTAACTTTAGAAATGTAAAATTTAAAGAATATTATTTAGATAATAATAATTTAGAGTTAAACTTAGAGAGCTACGAGGAAAACAAACCCGAAAAATTTTTGATTAGTATAATTATTGGCACTTACATCATTTATGCCGCTGCATATACAATGATTATCACTAATCTGGCAACTTATCTTAGAGTTGAAAAAACTGGCTTAGTTTCCGAATTTTCGGGATTGATTTTAGGTTTTACAATCCTTTTTGGTGTAATTGGTGCCTATTCCTCGGGTATTTTTAAATCTAAGCTCGGGATGAGTAAATCCATTATTTTGGTGAGTACTTTATTAATCTGCCTGTTTTCATTATATCTCTATTTAAATACCAGTGATTTGCTGATAACATTAATTTTTTTTGGTATTGTTGGTTTTTTCCTTTATATTATTTATCCCCAACTATTGTCGGCAGTAAATAATTTTGTGCATCCTAAAAGAATCGGGTTCGGGTTCGGATTAGTTTTGAGTTTAGGATGGTTTGGCAATTTCTTAGGGGCTCTGATTGGGGGGTATTTTGCTGAAGTATATTCTGCTAACATGTTTTACGTTTTGGGTATCATAATACTCTTCATTTTAATAATAAATGCTATAGTAATGAAAGTGAAATATAATATCTAACTAAATTATTGAGAAGTTTTTAATAATTTTCAAGATTAAAAGTATTATAAAATTATGTCGAAAAGCAATTCCAAATTCTCAATAAATTATAATGATGATGTAAGATGGAGAGCCAAGATACTAAGGGAAAGATTGTTCAAGAAACCTTCCCTTCGGAAATTGTCTCAATTATTGGGGATATTCTTGCTGGTCTAATTCTCACGCTTATATTATTAACTTTCAAAAGCTTTCTTATCTTAATCATTATTATTCCAGCTTTATTATCACTACGGGGAAATTTAAGTGGTCCCTTTATAGCTAGAACTTCTAAAGATCTAATAATTGGAGAATTCAATTCAAAATCATGGATTGAAAACGTGCTTTCCACTTATGCACTTTCTATTGTTACGGCGTGTTTGATCGGAATCTTTAGTATAATGTTGGATCTTTTCTTAATAAAAAAATTTATAGATAAAAAAATTATATCTATGGAAACACTTATCATAATACCTATTATAGCGATTCTTCTTACCTTATCAATTTCAATTCCCACGTCTACTTTTTTAAATTATTTGGCTTTTAGGTATGGATTTAATCCTAATAATGTTGTAAATCCAATAATGACTGCGGTTGATGATTTTTTTACAGTTATATGTTTTTATTTTACTCTTTTAATGTTGGGGGTTCCTTAAAATGGATTATTTTAAAAAGGTCTTTAAAGAGTCAATATTTATAGTTATAATTTCCTCGTTTATGGGGCTTCTTTCTGGTATTTTTTTATCCATAAATGAGAAAATAATCTATGCTATTCCCATTATTCTTTTAATATTACCCTCTCTCAACTCTTTAATAGGTGATATTTGTACAGTATTAACTTCTCGTTTAACAACTCACTTATACATTGGTTCAATACCTCCTAAGGTTCAAAAATCTGAAAGATTAGTTCAGGACTTTATTGGATTATTAATTACGATTTTATTAAGTTTATTAGTTTTAATAATTTTAGGATTTATTATAGTAATTTCTACAGGGATTAATATAATTAGTCCGTTTTTAATCCTATTTATAATTATTTTAACAATTCTTTCTTTATTTTTTTGTTTGTTTATATTTTTATTCATAAGTTCAATTTACTTATTTAAAAAAGGAAAAGATCCAAATAACCTACTAATCCCTTTTGTTACCTCTTTAGCAGATTTCTTGACACCATTATTATTGATAACTTTTATCATAATATTTATATAGAAAAAATAAATACAAAAATATGAGTGAATAAAACTATATGAAGCCTAAGAAAAAGTTTAGGTATAAGCCCCTATCTCTTAAGGATATCTTAAGGGAGATGAAGCATAATATAGATATGATGATCGATTTAGCCTATAGCGCTATCAAATTCGGGAGTAAAGAATTAGCAGATGAAGCCTATAAATTAGAGGGAAGAATCCATGAATTGACTTACCTCTTGAATATTCAGATTATACAAACACAGGCTGGAGGAATTGAACAAGCAAAACGTTTAGAACCAATTGTAGTCATGGGGTATTCTATCGATAAAATTAGCGATGCTTTGTCTGATATTGCGAGAGTAGTATATATTAATAGCGATATAACTGACTTTACTCAGTTTTTTGGGATTTGGGGCGTTCCAGAACCTATTGTGAAAATTAAAGTAACAAGGGGCTGCGATTTTGCAGGCAAACCGCGTCAGGGAATACATTTCAGATCTCAACATGGAGTTAATTTAATAGCCATCAAAAGAAATGAACAATGGTTATTTAATAAAGATGCAATTATAATGGAAAATGATATCCTAATAATTAAAGGTGAAATCGAGCCGATCATTGATATGAAAAGCCTTTGCTGTGATGAAGATCCTATTTCGTTTGAAATCGGTAAAGAAAAAAAAGAGGTTGAATTTGATCTTGAAAATGATGAGATTTATGAAAAATTGTCTGAACTTAAAAGAACTTACGTTCAAATAACGGATATTTCCGAAACTATGATTGAGTTATCATTAGCTTCTTTATTTTTTAATAACTATGAACTGGCAGAAGATATTCTTGAAATGGAAGAATTAATGGATGGCCTTAATATTACGTTTGAAAAAGATCTTTTAGATTTTGCTCATTTAGTTGAGTCTCCGCGAGATCTTACGGGGATTATGAGAATTGTGTTTTCATGTGAATTAATAGCGGATGCTGCTGCAAATATAGCGGAAAATATTATAAAAGGATTTGAACCTCATAGGATTTTACAAAAAGCAATTAGAGAAACCGATGAGATTGTTGTTCGTGAAAATATATCCGAAGATTCTTATTTTAAGGCAAAATCTTATCATGAACTTCAAGATAGCCGCTACAAAAGAGGCTTTCATATTATCGCGTTAAAAAGAGAGGAAAAATGGATTTATAGTTTTAAGCCGGATTTTATTTTTGAAGAGGGCGATTTAATCATAGGATTAGGGCCTAAGGAAACTGTAGAAGAATGGCGTAGATGTGTTAATCCAGAAAAGTATAGAGAGGAGTAAAAATAAAGAGGAGATTGAAAAATGAATGAAGATGAAATTAAGGAAATTTTTCACAAAACTATGATTGAAATTGCCAATCAAGTAAAAAAAAATGAGGATATAATTGATAATACTAAAATCATTCAATTAATCGATTTAATTCTTCGTATAAAAGATACTAATAATATGGTGTTTGTCTATGGAGCTGGAAGATCTGGTTTTATAGGACGTTGTTTTGCCCAAAGATTAATGCACTTAGGAATTAAATCTTGTTTTGTTTCTGATGCAGTAACTCACCAATATACTAAAAATGATCTGCTTATTTTAATTAGTGGGAGTGGTGAAACAACATCGCCAGTTGCTATAGCTAATAAAGCGAAAATTTTAAGTGGAAAAATTGCCCTATTAACGGCTAATGTAAAAAGTACAATTGGAAAAGTATCTGATTGCATTATCCAAATAGAAGGAAAGAGCAAAGATAAAGCCATATCTCAAAAAACATTAGCACCTTACACTAGTTTATTTGATATCTCTGCTTTATCAGTATTAGATTCTATTGGTGGGGTTTTAATGAATATCTTAAACGTCTCAGAAGCAGAGATAGATAACCGACATGCTACAATTGAATAACAATATTTTAGTTTTAAATATAAAAACATTTAATAGAATATTTAGCAGAATTCACTTTTTAGAAAAAAGAGACTTATTTTTATGAAAGATAATGGTAATTTTGGTCATTGGATAACGGATAAATTTGGTTTGCCCTCTTATAATTATACTTGTAATCAATATATTGAACCAATAGCTAAAACTCCTACTACATATGGTTTTTCAATTGATCATTTTCATCAAATTGGAAATGATAGAATAACAGCAACTGTTCATAATGGGGGTTATGTTCAGGTTTTAGAATCAAGTCGGGGATTTCAATGGCTAACTTATAGGGATGAGAAACGGAAAAGGCTTGGAGGGGGAGTTGCTTTTTTTAGCAAAGAAAATTCCGAAGAATTGTGGTCCGATTTATATGATAAGGAAAATTCTGATAGGAAATATAATTATGAACGAATTTTCGGAATAGGGTATTTTCAAAAAAAGATGCAAAAACAAAATTTAGAAATAACTCATAATATTTGTACTCCATTTTCTGATGATCCTGTTCTGATTTCAGAGATTATTATTTCAAACAATTCTGAAAATGAATCGATTAAAAATGTTAAAATTATTGATCTTTGGGATGTCTATTTGCTTCATATATTAAGATCCTTAGTGGTAACTGCTAATAATAGAAAGAAGTTCGGTAAAAGCAAATTTCTCAATTTAATAGGTAAACTAATTAAGATTTCACAGAAATTAACCAGAACTGATACAGATGGTTCAAGGCAAAAGTTTGATAGCAAATTCAATTTTAATTGTTCTTATCATTCAGAATCACAGTCAATTTATCTTAAGCCACAATATAAAAAAAACCCACCTAATAAACCAGATGAACCATCCAAACACAATTATTATCCAGAAACGATATTTTTATCGATGATTCAAGGTAAAGCTACAATGGTTTCTTGGAATTCCGAAAATATCATTAATAAAAATAACAAAGTAAAATTCATATGGGAACAATCAAACATTCCTGAAAAACAAATTAAACTTAAAAATATCAAGGATCCCTGTCTTGGAATTGGCACTGAAATTGATTTGAAACCAAAAGAAGTACAGAAAATTGTTTTAATTTTTGGATATAGTAAAAAAGATGAGATACCTCATTTAATAAAGAAATATCGAGAAATCACATCAGAAGCGTCAATACTTAAGTGGAACGCTGAAAAGTGGAAACATTCCTTTATAGAACTTAATTGTGAAAAAGATTTGTGGTTAGCACGCGAAACCAAATGGCATTCATATTATACACGAAGTTCTTGTTTCTTCGACGAATATCTTGGTTTACATAAATTTCCTCAGGGTTCAGTATATTTATTTGGACACGGGCTTGATGGAGCAATAAGAGATTATATGCTATACCTTAATTCAATAATTTTTATAAATCCCCAGTTAGCTAAAGAGTATTTAATATATGCCATTTCTTTTATGCGTCCAGATGGTAAATTGCCTTACAGTATATATGGATTTGCCAAAACATATACTCGATCAGTTCATTCTAAACCTTCAGATTTATATATTTTCTTAATTTGGGGAATATTAGAATATGTCTATACCACAAGAGACTTCAATTTTCTACAGGAAAAGATTCCATTTTATCCTAAATCTACAAATAAAGAATCGACGGTATTGGAACGGATATATATTTCC
>JAHQWS010000088.1 GCA_029856295.1 Promethearchaeia archaeon | reverse complement strand
GATTAACCGTGGGTGGTAAGTCTATTGGACTTGATTGAGTAATACTTTCTTCACTGATTCCTTTACTGGGAAGTGGTACGAGTTTGGTAATTTCATCTTCGTTATATTCATCCCAATAAGATTCTAACTCGTGATTTTCTAATTTGCCATAATAATCTTCAATTAATTCTTTAAAATGTTGTTCATCTTTTTTAGGTAAAATATCGTGAGCAATTTTCCTTAGTTTACCCTCAAAATCATAATCTATTGGAGATGTTTCTTGTGTCATCTCCTCATTAGAAAAAAATACGATAATAGCATAATCAGGGCGTCCCACATAAAGTTTGAGGGAAAAACCTGTAAAAAAACTAGCAACGGTAAACTCTCTAATTTCCATTTGAAAAAAATTGGGTTCATTTTTATCCATTCTATGAAGTGTGTATATATTCATGAGATCAGATGCTTTCAAATTGAAACTTTGAGAAAGTTCGTTTGGAAATTGCGCCTCAATGAAGGCTTCAAAATTCTCATTAAAACCTATAACCATTATTCCTTTCAATTTTTTATCACACGGAAATTAATAGATTATTCTATTGACTTTATGTTTTGATTATAATAATTATAACCATATTTAAGTTTTTTATCTTTTTTAATTATTTACTTAAAATATAGCATAATTTAGAGGGCTACCTCAATTGAACGATGTAATAAGGAGGAGAAAATTAAAATTAGGATAAATTAAAATCAAAAAACGTGAGATAATACTTCAACTGTCTTATTTACATCTGTCGCTAAATATGATTGTCTAAATAAAGAAGCAAAAAATGCTCGATCCTCTGGATTGAAATATTTATAACCAAATTTTTTCCATTCTGTATTCGGTTGTAAGGGTGCTATAAGGGAAATTGATTGATCTTCAACAATATTAGTAAAATATATTGGTATTTCTTCCTTTGTACTATTTTTTATAGCGGTTATGAACATATTATCACTGAATTGACTCCAATTTTTGTTAAACTCAATACAAAATCTTTTAATATCAATTTTTGCATCAGTAATTAATTTAGCTATTGCTTCTACTGCTGTATCATAAGCACTTATTTTATTCTGCTGAAAATTAGGATTAGATATCAGTGTACTCGGTAATATCTTGGCATCTTTTTTTATTTGAGGAAGACTATATTCGGGTAAAACTTTAATCTGGTTTAAGCCAAGAATATTTTTAGTATCTTGAATTGTGCCTCCATTATCAAAAAATTGTTTATTTATAATATAGATCATCAATTTTTCAGCATGTACATCTCCAAAATATGGATAATCAGACGCAAAAAGGACATATTCCGACCAATCTCGACCATCTACATTTATTTTGTTATTATCTTTGAACCACTTTCGAAAATCCTTGAAAAAATTACCTGCTCCTTCTCCATGAAGCATAGAAAGATCCCCATATGTATTTGGACGAACAATAGTATTGTAAACATCATGATCTCCGATATTTCCCTGAGCAAAATGCGCAATAATAACTTTAAAATGGGGCAATAAATCAGGGGATTTAGATTTTAAAATATTTCTAGTTTGACTAACTAATTTGCCAATACTTATTATGGAACCTTTACCTCTCGTATCAAAAATAACAGGCATGGAAAATTTAGCTGCTTCAATTAAAACATTGATCGCAGATTCTGAATAAATATTATCAATCCACCCCTCCGAACGAGGATGCAACTTTAACCCTCGCAAACCTAATACTTCTCTCATGTATTTTACTTCATTAACTGCTTTTTCTCCTTCCATCGGATTACAACGCCCATAACCAACTAGTTTCATAGAAAATGGGAAACGAGTTGTAAACCGTGAGACATTTATATTGCTTGCTCGGTATAATGCTTCTGGATGTTTATCACGAAATACATCCTGAAAGGGGAAGCATACTCCTTGATCGATGAAGCTATAGAATTTTGATTTCTCTTTTAAATCAGAATATCTTTGCTTCAATTTTTCTAAAGCGCTGTATAATTTATCTGTAAATGGAAAAGGTGTGAATGACCAAGAGATTTTCGTATTGTTTCCATTCATTGTAGTCATAAAGGATTGTTCTCCAGTTTTTTCCCAATCTGCTTTAATTTTTCCTTGTACATTTCCCCAAAAATCAAAAGTTCCGCTACCAGGGGCTAAAGGATTCATCATAGTAGCACCATCTATATCTTGGCCTAAATGAGAATGGGCATCAATAACAATTAGATTCTCAACCCATTTCCTCCCATTTTGTTCTATAGTTGCTGTGAGCATAATAATTAGCTTAAATTTATTTTTAATTTATTCTCTCATTTCCTTTGGAAGTGTTAGATTTCCTGTTAAAGGATGACTTATCGGATCTTTACTATATTCTAATGTAAAGTATATTAAATCATGTAATACATCTGGGATCTCTCCCGCTTTTACTTTGTAATCATATAACGACAATTGATAGTCCGCTTCTGTCATTGGTGCTAATGCATATGAAATTTCACCAAAAACGCTCATCAAAAGCGGTTTGAAAAAGGGTGTATAAAGATAATCAAGTTCAATCAGCTCTGGTTTTAAATAGAGAAACATTCTTTGAACAGCATGAGTCATATATCGATTTGGTTGAACCTCTGGGCCTAAATATTGTTCAGCAAAATCTGGATCATATTGAGCTAAAGTTGCGCGATCAATATTGGAAGGCCTAAATAAAGAGATTAAACCTCTTTCATAAGCACCTTTTCTATTCCCGGAAATTGTATCCGAACCAGCATCTGGCACCCATGTACCTCTTTCTAATAATTTTCTTGCCTTATATGCTAATGTTTGAACTAATAATGCTAATCCAATATTTCGACATATAGATAGCTGAGCGTCCATCGGTCTAAATTCAACAGTTACATGTCTTGAAAACGGAGTTAGATCCTGCATTCTACCATCTTCTAAGCTTGCTTTTTGTATAGTTTGTAGAAAATAATTTGCTGATTCGGCATCGGTGTTAATTAAATAAGGTATGAATGTTTTAGGTTCATTGCTCGATAACATGCTAGAATTATAATGTAAACGCAATGATCGTGTACAATTAGGTGCAGTAATTCTATTATTAATTATTTTAATTACGTCTGTGGGATGATTATTAAAAATTGGTGAATTTACTGCTAAAGCTATTAGGTGAGGGATGAAATTTCGTATCATACTATAAACCTGTGCCTTTTCAGTGTCATTACTAAATCCGCCAACGTGAACATGCGTTGCTTGAGTTAAACCACGCATATACTCTTTGGCTCCAGGATTTATACCACTTGCAATTATATGAACATCCTTAGGTAATATAATTTTTGCCAATTGGAATAGTGTAGAGGCCCAGAAAGCTAATTCTTCAACATATTCACAGGGAGGGCTTACAAGCTCTAAAATATAGGTGACAGCAGTCGCATTTCCATCTCTCGCAAAACTATCTACATCAACATAATCTTGAGCTTGGTCATCTGGTAATTTATATCGTATTACCATTACCCCTCCTTTTTCTTTATCCTCACGAAAATATGGTCTTGCTAAGACTTTCTGGACTATATATTGAGGAACGGGGGGGAAATCACTTCTACCTTCGTAAAGAATTTGATCCATTATTTTAATGGCGTCTCGTATACTCTCTTTCATGATGTGTACCATTTCTGCCCCGTCAGGATAAGAACCATCATTATAGGCTAAAATCAATTCTAATTCAAGTCCTAATGAGAAGGGCATATAATGCCATCGTGATAGATCTCCGAGAATCTCTGGCCAAGTTCTTTCATATTGCCAACTAAAAACCTCTCTATAATCTGTCCCAATAAATAAATTATCTTTAGATCGATCTATTGCATTACCAATTGTAATTCCTGAATCTCCAGGTTTTCCATAAGCTTTTGACGAAGTACTAGTACTATATTCGGTATCTCCTTTTTTCTTCTTTTTTTCCTTTTTCTTCTTTTTCTTCTTTTTCTTGTCTTTTGCCATTTAAATAATCCCTTTTTTTTAAAAATCCTATATATTCCTTCATAAATTATAATTAAATAATATTTTTTGTTTTAATTAACCTTAAATTAACGATAATGTAAAGGTTTTAAACATATCGTAGTTGTTAATGAATTCATAAGACATAATTAAATTAACAAATTTGAAATTATTTCCAGTAAAGATTTGCTTTAAAAATTCTTCAGTTTTGCCTCCTTTAAATAGGGATTCGTCAATCTTTATATTAACATTATTTCCAAGTATATTGCTCACTTTCTCTCGAATCTTCTCAGTCAATTCTGAATTTGAGGCTAATATGATGGTTGGTTTTCCTAAATAGGGGATAAAGTCTAAATTAAATATCAATATTTCATTTTTGGTATTACTGAGATTAGATACCACTCCAAATTGATTTAAAGTAGTGTTAATAGACTTCAATTCAGTTTCATTGTGATTTTGCTTTGATGGAAAAATGTAATAAGCAATGGACTTATCATTATTAAATTTTAAATCGGTATAAGTTCTATCAACAAGAGGAAAAATACTAAAACTATAACTAAATAGAGACATTAAAACAATAGTAAAGTTAAAATCTTTTAATAAAACGTTATTGCTAACATTTCCTCCTATAATCGAAAAATTTTTGATATCCTCATTAATATTTGAAGCATAAGTATTGAATAAATAATATTGAGAAAATACGGGAAAAGGGTCGAATCTGATTTTAGTCTCATCCACCATTTCATAAATAATCTCAAATAAATCCTCTGCAACCTTATCCTTAACTTCTCTTAAGTTAAACCCAATAAGCAGATTATCAGCTGCTTGAGTTGAATCTATTTCCGCTAGTAAATTAATAGAATCTCTATAAAATTCATATCCCGAATTTTTAAAATTATTTTCAGCCAAATTCAATTTTGAAGGTTTTTCAATAGTATTAATAATCTGGTTTAAAATTTCAATTGCTTTTAATATATCTTTTTCATAAATTATCCTAATTATGTTTAATTGGATTTTAAATCTCAATAACTCATTACTAATAAGTTGAGAGACTTTTATTGCTACATCTGACTCATTTTCAATTATTTTACCAATTATGTTAAATACAAGCTGTTCTCTTAGTGAAAGGTCTTCAATTAAAAATGCAATTCTAGGCGCTTGTTCTGGATTAACTTTAATTTGATCAAAAGCTAAGTATTTAATTAACTCAGTCCTCTTATCGTTTTTAGTTAAATTTTTAATAATTTCAATTGTACCATCTAAATCGATGAATGCAAATGCTCTTATTAAATTATAATAAAGATTGATCTTGTAATTTTCATCAGAAATTCCTAATGCCAATTCTAATGCTTTCATAATATCTTTGTTCGAAAGATATCCTCTCGCAAGAAGGCTCATATTTTTATCAATATCATCCATTGTTAATTCTGAAATGGGTTCCGATTCTACCAATCCCTGTGATTTTTTCTCTTCCCAGACTTGTTTATGCTTTAGATATTCATTATATTTTTTCCTCTTCGAATCCAACTGTTTTTCAGCTTGTTTTATTTCTTTGGAGGAGAATTCTAAAATAAAATTTTCTGGTTTGAACTCATATGATTCCTTTGAAAATGTCACAGAATATTTTCCTAATATTTTTTTAGTTTTGCTTTTTGGAACTTGCGCCCGGACTTTTTTCACTTTTACCGTATATTCAACACGCTTTAACCAATTTACATCTATGGAAAGCTTACCATACCCATCTAAAGTAGGGATTAATTTAATATCAAAATTTTTTGTCTCTCCGGGATTAAAATGAATTTCTTGTTCTAAATCTTCTGGAACTGCTATGTTTAGATTCTCTCCTTCGACGTCAAATTTAAATTTCTCTGTATTATTAAAATTATTAATTGCTTGAAAAGAAATGATATTATCAATAGATGGGATTAATAAATTCTGCGGGAATCTTGTAAATGTTATCGAAATTGCGCTAATCTGGTTTTCTGAAACTGTCATTATATAAATTTATTAAATTCTTACTGATATTTTATATTTTTGAAACATATTTTTTAGTATTAACTACTATTTCTGGAAATATTAATTTCCCTTTTTTTAATTAATAAAAATTTTTATATAAGAAGTTTGGGTATAACACCTTTTAGGTGTTATAATAGTTTAAAAACTATATAGAATAAGGATGATAAAAGATAATTTTTGAAAAATAGAGCTAAATTTAAAACTAGAGGTAAGATTATTTACCCTTCCTTCGATTCCTATTAATGAAATCGTATATATCTTCAATTAACAGATCTTCATTATATTCGGGCCAAAATTCATTTCTAAACTTGAATTCGGCATAAGAAGTTATTCAGATTAATATGACCTATTTAATAACCATATAAAATGGCAACAAATAACTCCTGGCATCAAGACCTAACACGAGGTCAAAAATATGAAAGGGGGAGGAGGGCAAAATCAAAGTGTATAAAGATACACTAACCAAAAGACAAAAATCCAGAGCGATTCCGGAGTTATGAACCTTTTGTTGCCATAATACTTTATGAAACTTTTGAATTTAAATATTTGTAGATTAAAAAATAAATGATTTAGGATCTATTAAAGATTCCAACAACAATAAAAATAAAAAAAAAATGCAACTATGGATGAAATTAATTTGGTAAAATCTCGTCAGGACCATTCCTTAAATTCTTAAAAAAAAATAAATTGAATATAATCGGGACTTAAATTTAAAGTTCCACAAAAGCCATTTTCTACATAGATATCAGGAAGATCAGTGAAAACACCTTTAAATTCGACAGTTATATCTTCACTATCATCATTTATTATTGTAACTTCTCTGAGATTTTGCATAAGATCATAAATGCTTTGAAAATGGGCGCATCCTATTGGAAGAAAAAATAGAAACTCCTTCTTCTCAATAGATCGATAATTTAAAGTGCAATTAAATTCAGAAGCTTCATGTTTAATTTTTATTGGGAGAGAGTCTTCAATAAAATCATTTATATCTTGAGACCGTCTATTTAACTGTTTCTTTAAGGGAATTAGATCTTCCCTTTTATTAAGATAATACTCTTTTATTATAGGATCATTTAAATAAGAAGCTCTGGGCACAGTAACTATATAGTGGCTTATAACAAAGTTTTTTTTAGCAAGCTGAAATGTTCGAAGTTCGGAACTGGGCATTTCATCATCGCAAAAATCTGTAAATATTTTTTGCTTTGGGTATCCCATTTGATAAAAAATGATATTATTTATTCGAAGAATTTTAACAAATAATTGCTCTAAAATTTTTATAAAGTTAGCTTTGTATCGGTCGTAACTAAGAGTCCAATTTTCATTCAATCCCCCACCATGAAATAGTTTATTACGAGTTTTGTAGAAGAAATTAATTACTTTTTTAATAGAAAGGTTCTCTTGGTATTCTCTAAATTCTCGAGTTTTTTCTAAATAATCTGAATATTCATCACTGTTATTGAAATCATCTTCTTGTCGTAATTTTACTTTAATATCATTATTAGAAAGATATTCACCTGCAAACATTATGACTTTTTTTATTATAGGTAAATAACTGTTAATTTTGTTTTTCATGTGCTCAGGAAAATCTTCCTTCATTTTTTCCCAACAATCGATTTTATTTCTTGGTACTAATGACGCTACAGCTTTAACTTTATTTTTCAGATTAGAATAGAAGTTATTAATTTTAAAATTATCATGGGTATGTAAAAGACAAGATATTGTTATGACTGATAAAACCTCTAAACTTATCCATAGATCCGTAAAAGTACGGAGTAAATGCTTACCAAACTTTCCTCTAAGATACATATCAACACAAAAAAAATATCGAGTAGTAAAATCTTTTACTTTAATCTTTTGAAGATCATTGGGAAATCTCTGGTCTATTTCGTCTAGGATTTCAAATGCGTCACTAAGAAAATCTTTTAACTTTTCCATAA
>JAHQWS010000087.1 GCA_029856295.1 Promethearchaeia archaeon | reverse complement strand
TCGTAGGGCCAGGACAATTTTCAACATTTCCAACTATTGAGGCTAATATCTCTCCTATAGTAGGGACTTCTGAAGGGATTATTGTAGCAGATGCAAGTATTCCCTACCTTGGAATTGGATTGCTTAAGGAATCAATACAGTTTAGGGTAATTAAAGGTTTTATTACCGAAATTAAAGGAGGGTACCAAGCAGAGATTTTAAAAATAGATCTTGAAGCGAAAAGAGATCCCTATGTATATAATATCGCAGAACTAGGGGTGGGATTAAATCCTAAATGCAAAATGACGGGAGTAATGCTCGATGATGAAGGTGTTTTAGGTTCTGCTCATATCGGCATTGGTTCAAATCTAACTCTTGGTGGAAATTTAAAAGCAGCAATTCACTATGATTTGGTTTTATGGCATCCTACAATTAAGCTTGATGGAAAAATCGTAATGAAAAATGGAAATATCAAGTTTTCTCTTTAAATTCTTGCGTTCAAAATTTATTTTATTTTTACTATGCATTTTTTATTTGAAAGAGTCTATTTTGGCACATCAAAATAACTAGGATTTATTTAAAAGAATTTAATTTGATGTTAAAATTTATACATTTATTATGGATAAACTTAACATCCTCAAAATTAAAGTAGTAAATTTTATTATTCAGATTGTAATTTTAAGTTTATTCATCTATATTTTTGACTATAAATTTAAGATAAATTTTGATAATGATGTATCAAAAGAACGGCAAGATATTATTCAATTCCTCGCAAATTATATAATATTTGATATAAATGATTTAAATGGGGTTTATTTTATTTACATATCTTGGATTATCGTATCTTTTATCCCTATAATTAATTTTGATGATTATAAAACTTCTTATTCTATGAATTTATACACGTTTTTCTTTCCAAACTACTTTTTTTATATATTCTTATATAGATATTCACCTAACTATTTTCATTCACATTTTTCTACTCTTTTTATACAAACCTTAATTCTTGGTCTTTTTATCGTGGTTTTTTCAATTGGATTATCTTTCATATTAAATAAAACCATGAGACATAAAAGTAAAGCTCAATTTGAAGATTTTAAAAAAATTGTTGAGAAAATTAAATATAAATGTCCCAACTGTGGGACTGAATTTAACTCACTTCCCAAATACTGTTATACTTGCTTAAAAGAATTAGAAACAAATGAGAATTTTCATGAACAATAATAACGATATTAAATCTATTGATGGCTTGTTTAAGCCCCAGACTGTTGCTATTTTTGAAGCAAAAGAGAATTTCTCCTTTTTCATAGAAGGATTTAAAACACAAGGTTTTAACCAAGAAAATTTATTTTTAATTTCTCCATCGGAGGAGGAATTATTAGGGGTAAAGTGCTACAAATCTTTTGGTGATATACCTACTGATACAATTGATCTCTTAATCTTAGCCGTGGGGAGAGATCACCTTATTCAATCTTTAAAAGAGATTTTAGCGACTAAAACAGTAAAATTTATTCACTTTTTTACAGCCAGAACCGGTGAAGCTGATGAAGTGGGGGTGAAAATTGAAGATGAGATAAAATATATTTTAGATCATGAGTATCCTAACACACGAGCAATCGGCCCCAATTGTATGGGAGTTTATTGTCCAAAACATTGCTCATATCTTCCAGATTTTCCTACAGAAAAAGGAATTATTGGATTGATTTTTCATTCAGGTGATTTATGTTCAAGAACGATAAGGTACGGTTTCATTAGACATAATCTCACTTTTTCAAAGGGGGCAAGTATTGGCAACTGTGTAAACTTACAAGTTTCTGATTTTTTGGAATTCTTTAATCAAGATGAAGAAACTGAGATTATAGTTATATATTTTGAAGGATTTTCTCGCTACGGAATAAATGAGGGAAGAAAATTATTTAACCTATTGAAAAATATGAGAAAACCCGTTTTATTTTTAAGAGGAGGTAAGACTAAGAGAGGGCGATCTGCCGTATTAACCCACACTGGCTCACTTGGAACAGATGAGAAAATATGGAGAGCAGTGTATAATCAAACACCTTTAATTGAGGTTGGAAGCTCTATAAATGAATTAATTGATTTCTTATTCATATTTAACAGATTTTATAAAAATAATCAAAAACTATCAATAAAAGATCAAATAAATCTTTATCCCAAAGGAAAAAATACTTTAATAATTATCTGGTCGGGGGGTCTCGGCATTCTTGATACGGATACTTTAACAGAATTAGGACTGAATTTACCCTTATTTGATGATAAAACGATAGAAAAGTTAATGAAAATATATCCTATAAAAGTTGGGTCGCTTTCTAATCCACTTGATATGCCTTGGATTTCATCAAGAAGGTATCAACAATATCTTGATCTATGTAAAGCAGCAATTTCAGAGGATATACAGCTTATAATAATGCATACAGATGCACGACATCGTGATAAAAAGAGCTTTGAAACGATGTACAATAACTTAACAATAATGAAGGAATATATTGAGTCATTAAACAAAATCCTTATCCTTATATTGCCCGATTCTCCCATCATTATTAGAAAAAGATATTATAAAAGGCTTATTAAAGATGGTTTTATAGTATATCCTGATCTTCGAAGAGCAACAAAGGCGTTTATAGCTTTTTATGAACATGGAAAAAAATTAAGAAATATATTAGAGAATGATATAAAACAATAAAAACTGATAATATCAATGAAGGATGATAAAATAAAATCATTAGATATGCTGTTCAAACCTCGAAATGTGGTTATTTTCGAAGCAAAGCAAAAAGTTGGTTATTTTATAGAGGGCTTAAAGACACAAGGCTTTAACTTAGAGAATTTATATTTAATTTCTCCATCTAAAGAAGAAGTGTCCGGATTAAAATGTAATGATTCATTTGATGATATTCCTATCGATACGATTGATCTATTAATCTTATCTGTAAAAAGAGAATTGGTTGTCCAATCTTTAAAAGAAATATTTGCTAAGAAAAAGGTAAAATTTATCCATTTCTTCACAGCAGGAATGGGTGAATCTGATGAGGAAGGATTAAAAATTGAAAATCAAATTAGAGAGATTCTCGAGAATCCTGAAATTAGTACTAAAGCAATAGGACCAAATTGCTTTGGGATTTACTGTCCTAGTGGAAAAAATGCATATATGCCTTTTTTTCCAAGTGAGAGCGGAAATATTGCTCTAATTTCCCATTCTGGAGATATGCTTTCAAGATCCGTCGGAAATGGAGCACTTATTTATAATCTAAGATTTTCTAAAGGTGCAAGTATCGGTAACTGTGTGAGTTTACAGGTCTCTGATTTTTTGGAATATTTTAATCAGGATGATGAGACAGACATTATTTTTATATATTTTGAAGGATTTTCTCGCTATGAAAAAAGGGAAGGAAGAATATTTTTTAATTTGATGAAAGAAATGCGAAAACCCGTTCTAATTTTAAGAGGCGGTAAAACTAAGAGAGGTCAATCTGCCGTATTAACCCACACTGGATCATTAGGAACTAATGAAAAAATATGGGATGCCATATATAAACAAACACCATTAATAGAGGTTGGAAGTTCTATAGAAGAAATAATTGACCACTTATATTTGTTCAATTACTTTTATAAAAAGAACCGAAATTTAGCATTAGAAGAACAAATTTCCAACTTTCCAAAAGGAAAAAATGCACTCGTTATCATTTGGAGTGGAGGTATAGGTATCGTAGATACAGATGTTTTAACTGAATTAGGCTTTAATTTACCTTTATTTGACGGGAACGTGAAAGAAAAATTGATGAGCATATATCAGGTTAAAATAGGTTCTCTTTCCAATCCATTAGATTTGCCATGGGTTTCACGATCTGAAAAATATCTTGAATTATGCAAAGTAGCGATTTCAGAAAATATAGATCTTGTAATTATGCATACAGATGCTAGATTTGGTCGGAACCTTAAAAAACGTTTAGAAAATTTAATGAAAATTAAAGAGTATGTAGAATCTCTAAATAAGATGTTAATCTTAATATTACCTGAAACTCCTGAAAAGAATCGAATCAGATATTACCGCGCACTCATTGAAAATGGGTTTATTGTTTTTCCTGAACTTAAGAGAGCTGGAAAAGCATACCTATCTCTATATAATTATGGAAAAAAAATTAGTAGAATGGAAAATAAATTTTAGATTTTTTAAATAGTTCATCATAATAGAAGGTGAAGGTTAAGAATGTCTAAAAACATGAAAAAAAAGAAAAATTTAGATGCATTATTCAAACCGAAAACAGTAGCAATTTACGGTGCCAGCGAAAGGGGCTCAACAAAACATTTTGTTGGAGGGATGGAAATTCAGGGATTTGACAAAAGCAAACTCTATTTAATTAATCCTTCAAAAAAGGAATTATTTGGATTAAAAGTTTATAAATCGCTCAAGGAAGTTCCGGAAGATGAAATTGATCATCTCATTTTGTCAATTAGAAGGGAAATGTTAGTACAAAGTGTAAAAGAAATTTTTTCACAGAAAAAAGTCAACTCAATCCAAATATTTACTGCAGGAACGGGAGAATACGATGATGATGGAATACAAATTGAGAAAGATATTAAAGAAATGCTTGATGACGAAAAAGTTGAAACCAGAATTATTGGTCCTAATTGTATGGGGGTTTATAGTCCAACTGGACATTTGGCTTACCTGAAAAGTTTTCCAAAAGAACCGGGTAATATCGGCTTAATATTTCAATCAGGTGATTTACACACTAGATTGATTAAATTTGGTAATTTAAGATACGACCTTAAGTTTTCAAAAGGAGTTAGTATAGGTAACACCATAGATCTTCAAATATCTGAGGTTTTAAAGTATTTCAATAATGATGAGGAGACTGATATAATCGCAGTATATTTTGAAGGTTTCTCTACATTTCATCCAAATGAGGGTAAAAAATTATTAAAAACTTTAAAAACTATGAAAAAACCTGTTCTTTTTATGAGAGGTGGAGAAACTAAACGCGGACAAACGGCGGTCCTAACACACACAGGAACTATTGGAACTAAACAAAAAATTTGGGATGCCGTGTTCAAACAAACATCTATCATTAAAGTACCTAGCTCTCTGGATTCAATATTAGATTATATTTATATTTTCTATACATATATAAATAGATATAAAAAACTCGGAATAAGTATCAATGAAATTTCATATCCAACAGGAAAAAATACTCTCGTAGTCTTATGGTCTGGGGGATTTGGAATACTGGCTACAGATACATTAACAAAACTAGGATTAAATTTGCCAACTTTTAAAGGTGTATCTTTGGAAAAACTAAGAAAAATATACCCAATTAAAATCGGAAGCCTATGCAATCCTTTAGATATGCCTTGGATAGAAAGTAGTAAAGAATATTTAGAAATAAGTAAGGCAGCAATCGCAGAAAACATAGATCTCGTTATAATAGAGACAGATGTTGCTAAGAATTTTAAGCAAACTAAACATTTTCCAGGCTATTACTCTAATTTAAAAAAAATTAAAGAATATGTAGAATCCTTAAAAAAAATCCTAATCTTAATACTTTACCAATATCCAAGTCCACACCGAAAAGAATATTACGAAATGCTCATTGAAGAGGGATTTATAGTATATCCTACTCTTCCTCAAGCTGCAAAAGCCTATTTAGCATTACATGAATATGGGCAGAAAATAAGAACCTTAAAAAATTAATAAAACAAATTGTTTTTATAATTTTTAAGTTTCGACAGTTTTTTAAAAAAATTCCCAAAATCTAAAGATAAAGTTTAATTTGCATATATAAAGTTAACAACACACATAATTGAATGATCCTACCCATGAACAGTAAAACTATCGAATCTCTTAATGCCTTATTTTATCCAAAAAATTTGGCGATTTATGAGGCTAGTGAAAAACTATGGTATTTCATGATGGGGCTTGAAGAACTTAAGTTTGATAAAACCAAATTATATTTAATCAGCCCTTCAAAAGAAGAAATATCAGGTATAAAGTGTTATAAATCTTTAAAAGATGTTCCAGACGATGCAATTGATCATTTAATATTGTCAGTTGGGAGAAATAGAATACTCGAAAGTCTTAAAACGATACTATCTCAAAAAAAAATAAAATCAATTCATATTTTCACTGCAGGAATGGGAGAATCTGATAATGAAGGTGTTGAAATTGAAAAAGAGGTTAAGTTTATTCTTGATAACGGTGTGGACACGCGTGCAACTGGCCCAAACGGTATGGGCGTATATTCAACTAAAGGACACATAGCATATGAACCATTATTCCCTAAGGAACCTGGTAATATATCTTTAGTATTCCAATCAGGAGATCTCCATTCGCAAATGGTTAGACTTGGCTCAATACGTCATGGCTTAAGATATTCAAAAGGAGTTAGCATTGGAAACTGTATAGACCTTCAAATTTCAGAGATGTTAGAATATTATAATAGTGATGAAGATACTGATTTAATTTTAGTTTACTTTGAAGGTTTCAACTCACTTCACTCACATGAAGGAAGAAAATTATTAAAAGTTTTTAAAAGTATGAAAAAACCTGTGTTATTTATGAATGGCGGAAGTACAGAAAGATCACAAACTGCCGCATTATCTCATACAGGTTCAATTGGTACAAATCAAAAGATTTGGAAAGGAATCTATAAACAAATGCCTATATTGGAAGTTCCAACTTCTCTTGATGATATGATAGACTATACATATCTCTTTTCTAATGTAATAAATAGATATAAAAGTAAACAAAAAGAAGTTGTTTACCCAAAAGGAAAAAATGCCTTGATAATTCTCTGGTCTGGAGGTTTTGGAATTGCCGCGACAAATACTTTAACAGAATTAGGAATGAACGTACCCGTCTTTAAAGGGGAAGTATTAGAAAAATTAAGAAAAATATATCCCGTTAAAATCGGGAGCCTTTCTAATCCAATAGATTTGCCGTGGATCGCCTCTTCCGACAAATATCTTGATCTTGCATTAACTGCCATCACAGAAGACATAAATCTTGTTATGATATTAACCGATGCTTGGGAAGATTTTGAGGGAAAAGACCATTTCCAAAAATATTATAATAATTTACTGAAAATAAGAGAACATACAGAATCATTGGATAATGTTTTTGCGTTGATTTTGCCTTATTATCCGGCAAGAAGGCGGAGAAGGTATTATTCTAAGCTCATGAAAGATAATTTCATTGTATACCCCTCTTTTCGAAGAGCCGCAAAATCATTCTTAGCTCTTTATGAATATGGTAGGAAAATTAAAAATATAGGATACAAATAATTGATAAAAAATTTTCCTATATTCATTCCTATCGTGTTCAATCCTTATGTACAAAACACCAATACCTTTAGCTTTTTTTAGAGGTGATATAGCAATATTACATCAGTATTTTTAGCATTAAACGATGTGATTCTTAAAAAAAAATAGTGTCATCGGAAAGATAGATAGAGGAGACATTAATAAATTCATCATCAAGTTTTTTAGTTTATTACTAATTTTACGGGGTGTTTCAATATAAATGAAACAAATTATACTGAGTTACTAAATTAAAACGAGACTAAACATGGCGATCACAAAGACAACTAATCGCATTGAATTAAAGTCGGATGAACAAATTAACATTCAGTTCATATGCCCAGTCTGCAAATCTGAAAAAGAGCTGTCAATAAATAAATTAATCATTAATCAAGCAAAACAATTAACCACAATATCGATACCTAGATATAAAATTTGCCAACATCATTTTCAAGCATTTGTGGATAAAAATTTTAAAGTTAGAGGATACCAAAAAGTCGATTTTGCATTTGATTCTGAAATTACTGAGGATAGAAATATCTTTGTTTATAACGTTAAACGGGATGATAATGAGCTCTTTAAAAATTTGATAATGAGAGCAAATTTCGTCGAATATTGCCCTGAAGATGCGGAAAATCATAAGAGAGAAATTCAAGACAAATATAATCGTCAAAAGAAAAAAAATGAAACTTCAAAAG
>JAHQWS010000086.1 GCA_029856295.1 Promethearchaeia archaeon | reverse complement strand
GTTTCTTACCTCTCTCAAATTTTTCTACTTCTATTTTCAATCATTCCCTTTTTTTAAATAAATTAAAAAAAATTATTATCTATATAGTTCTTCTGAGGGTTCCTTAGCTGAAGCATCATAAGCTTTCTTTGCTCTATCAGCACCTTTTAGTATTTTTTCTAATGCTTGATCAAATTCAGCTTTAGAAATTTTAACCTTTTTCACAGATTCAGGGTCGCTAGTATTAATGCTATCATCAGCAAGTGTTTTTCGAATAGTCAATAGAGTAGCTTCTTCGCAGATAGCTTGAATATCTGCTCCTGTATAACCTTCTAAATCCTCTGCCATTTTGATGATATCTATATCCTTATCCAATGGTTTACTTTTAAGATGTATATTAAATATCTTTTCACGCGTTTTCTTATCAGGCATGGGAATTTGAACGTGTCTACCAAATCTTCCTGAACGTAGCATTGCTGGATCAAGCATGTCTTCTCTGTTAGTTGCAGCAAGTAAAATTACATCCTTTAATCCTTCAAGACCATCCATTTCAGTAAGTAATTGTGATACCACCTGTTCTGTCACATGAGAGCTGGCAAATCGACCTCTCATTCCCGCAATGGCATCAATTTCGTCAAAGAAAATTATACAAGGAGCTGCTGATCTAGCCTTTCGAAAAGTCTCTCTCACAGTCTTTTCGCTTTCTCCAACCCATTTAGATAAAAACTCGGGCCCTTTTACAGAAATGAAATTAATCTCACTTTCATGAGCTAAGGCTCTGGCAATTAACGTCTTTCCACATCCAGGAGGGCCATAGAGTAAAATTCCATTTGGAGGTTTTGAGTCCAAGTGTTGATATAATTCAGGATACTTTAATGGCCATTCAATAATTTCTCTTAATTGTAGTTTTGCGTCTTCTAATCCTCCAACATCATTCCAAGTTTCTGTTGGCTGAGTTATTAAAACTTCCCTTAAGGCAGATGGCTCAATACTATTTAGAGCGTGTTCAAAATGTTCCATTTTTATTTGAATACTACTTAAAACTTCGTTTGGAATTGGTTTATCTAAGTCGATTTTAGGTAATATTTCTCGTATTGCAAGCATTGCTGCTTCTTTAGCTAATGCTTCGACATCAGCTCCTACAAAACCGTGTGTTTTTTCAGCCATTTTTTGTAAATCTACATCTGAATAAAGGGGCATTCCTCGTGTGTGAATTAATAATATTTCATATCGACCATCTGTATTAGGAACTCCAATTTCAATTTCTCTATCAAATCTTCCTGGTCGTCTTAACGCAGGGTCAATATCATTCACTCTATTTGTTGCCCCAATAACTATAGTTTCTCCCCTTCCCTCTAAACCGTCCATTAAAGAAAGCAGTTGGGCAACAACTCTTCTCTCTACTTCACCGGTTACTTCTCCCCTTTTTGGGGCTATTGAGTCTAATTCATCTATAAAAATGATTGAAGGTGAATTCTCCTTGGCTTCTGTAAACACTTTACGGAGGTTTTCTTCACTCTGACCATAAAATTTGCTCATAATTTCAGGACCGCTGATTGTTATAAAGTGTGCATCTGTTTCGTATGCTACAGCTCTTGCTAGCAAGGTTTTTCCAGTACCAGGAGGTCCATGAAGTAATACCCCTTTAGGTGGATTAATTCCTATTCTCTGAAATAATTCGGGATGTCTAATTGGTAATTCAATCATTTCACGAATTTTCTGAATTTCCTCTTCTAAACCTCCAATATCTTCGTAGGTTACTCTGGCTTTCTCTAGTTCGATAATTTCTTTATGACTCTTTTCACTCAATATGACCTTTGTATCCAAGTGAATCCTCACAGCTTCAGCTTTAGGACTATACTCTACCACCACGAGATCTACTCTGCGCCCCATGGCATAGAAGCTAAGGATATCTCCTTTAGTTATTACTCGATTCTCTAATTTTCTTGCTAATTGTTGAGAATTTCTTATTATTACGGTCTCTTCTAATCCAGCAAAGGTGACTCTTGTAGCTAAGGCAGCTTCTATTTTGCGTATTTGTACAATATCATCTAAGGAGGTGTTTATATTCCTTCTTAATGATGGATCTATGCGGATAATATTAGTTCCTTTATCTTCTTTTCTGCCAGGATATAATAATGCAGCAGTTTTCATATTTAATTTAGCATGAGATATCTCTAAAACATCGCCAGTTCTTAAATTCAATTCCGCCTCTATATCTGGATCTATTCTTACAATACCTCTTCCAGCATCTTCTTTAAATGCATCTTTCACTCTTAATTTATTCTCCTTACCTTCATAGTCCTTTGTCATACCACTCATTTTTTTTTCCTCACATTACACTTATAATTTTAATTATTTTTAAATATTAGAATGATTAATTAGAATTTACTTAAGACCGCCATATTTTTAAAGTGGCAATTCCATTATTCACTTCTAATTTATAATTTGTTAAAGAGGTCTTAAACGGTAAATAAATTTCTTTAAAGTACTTGCGAATTTGATTCTCAGCTGATATTATAAGTTTATTTCTCTCATCATTTAAATCTAATTTGATATCTTCCTTTTCTATTCCAGGAACTTCAATTATAATTTGAGTAAAATCATTACAATCATTTACTTCAGTAAAAGGTTCAGTGATATGTGATTCTTCATGTTGCTCAGTTGGTTTTAAAGATATTTCTGTAGCATCAATTAATTCCTTGCGAGTTGATTGTTTTAACATCTTGAATCTTGGATCCTTTCCAAAATCATACCCTTTTAAATATTGATTAAGCTCTTTCTCATCAATATCACCTTCAATCTTTATTTCTGGCTCATCCATTCCCGTCTCAAAGTGATATGAAATTTTATATCCTTTTGATCTTTTTTTTGTTGGATCTAATTGCTTATTCATTTCTGGAAAAATGAAAAAATCCATATCAGATAAAGGTGAATCAAAATTAAAGAATTTCTTTAGGTGGTCAATAATATCATCATAATCATCAAAATCGTCTGGCATTTTTTGTTGTCAACTCATATATTGTAAAGCAAGAGTTTACAATTCTTCACAATAAAAATATGTGAATTCAGTTATAAAAACTTATCGTTAATGAAAAAAAGTAAATTCAAGGATATAAGTAGAATTTAAAAACGGAAATTAAATGCCTATCTAAATTCATAAGGCTTTTCTTACTTCTTCAATAACCTCAGATGTTCGATGTAACAATTCATAAGCAACTTCTGGGATTTGCCATCCTTGTAGGCTGCAATCAGGGCCCACATATTTTAATCGATCATCATATAATTTTATGGCTTCCAGAAAATTTTTTCTGATTCTCTCTTTGGAATCAATCAAGCTCAGCATACCTTCATAAGATTTAATTTCATCCCATGTTTTTCCTGCATCAATTTTTTCTGCGATTATATTATCTATATTTGTTCTAGTTATACCTACACGGATGAATTTATCATGCTGATCTAATTCTTTCTTTGGAATTTTATTAGTTGGATCGGACGCATATTCGCAGGTTAACACATGAATATTTTCTGTCTGTAAAGGCACATTTGCTTGTTTTAAGGAATGAAGGTGAATTTGGTTTATAGTGTCAATTCCTTCGAGGGATTTATCAAATATTTTTATGAGATCATCATTATTCACATTAAATAAGTCAACGTAGCCAAAGGAGGGCTCATCAATAGAAACTATTAAGGTCTCTACATACTTATTATTAATTATGGAATTTTTTATAAATGAATTAACAGATTTCGCAAAATTTAAGGCTAAATCCTGATAAATTGTGAAATCGTGTTTTTTAATATAAAGTTCTATTGGACCTGTTATACAAATTTTAACTTTAAGAGTTTTCCCCGTCTCATTATAATACGCTTTTGCAAACTCATCTATAACAAACATCTCAGGGATATAAGCTTTTTTAGGGTCTATTAAATCCGGTTCCGTTTCATAATCGGCTATAGGTTTTAAGAATTGAACGATCATATCCATCAGTTGGGGATAATTAATAATATCTAGCCCGGATTTTAGTTTAAATTCAATTGCTTGGCTAATCGGATTCAAGAAATATTGCTTAATTCCACTATGCTCTAAGAGATATTCTTTATTATTACTAACAAGCGCTTTATACGAAGTCCAATAAAACTGCTCAAATTTTTCCTTCTCTATATTTTCTGCTAAAGGAAAGCCTCCCACATCGTCAAATTGGGGGAAATTTTTTATCATAAGTTTGAAGATCTCTTATACTTTTAGTTTTATGAATAAATTAAATAGTGTTTTTTTTAATAATATATTTTTTTGTTTAGTTGATATAACTATGATATAAATCTCGGATTTTAATTTAAATTAAATATCTTTACTGGAAATTTCTTTGGTTAATAAAATTATTATTAACAATAATTAACAACAAACTATTTATTCTGCTTTCGTCCATATTTTTCATAAATTTCAATTTAAATTATAAAAAAACTATGTCTGAATTGGCCATTGAAACTAAAAATCTTAGTATGACATATGGAAGAGGAAAGTCAACTGTTAAAGCACTTAGAGGAGTGGATTTTAAACTAGATAATGGCGAGAATTATTGCCTTTTAGGTCCAAATGGAACGGGAAAAACTACATTTATTCGATGCATTTTAGGATTACTTAAATGTGAAGGAGATATCAATGTATTAGGCTATGAAATGCCCCATGAAAGAGATAAAATCATTTCAAAAATAGGTTATATGCCACAAGCTATCTCACTTTATCCTGATTTATCTGTGAAAGAATCATTACATTTTTTTGGAAAAATTTTTGGAATAAACAATAGACAAATCCGAAATAAATCAGTGAATAAAATTTTGGACCTTTTTCTATTAAGAAAATGGAAAAATACACGAGTAGATAATTTATCAGGTGGAATGAAAAGGCGTTTATCCTTAGCTTGCACCCTTATTCATGAGCCGATGCTTTTGATATTAGATGAACCAACAGTGGGCATTGATCCTAATTTACGCTTAAATTTCTGGAATTATTTTAATGATTTGAACGATAATGGGGTAACAATTATTACCACCACGCATATCATGGACGAGGCCGAAAAAAGTAAAATGATTGGATTTATGAGATCAGGTAAACTAATCGCTGAGGGAACATTTCATGATTTAAAGAAACGTGTTCCTGGTAACCGTAAGTTAATCATCGAAACTAAGGAAGAAACCACACAAAAGAGCGCAAAGAGTATTCAAGAAGAATATAGCTTGAAAACAATATTTCATAATTTTAGGCTTGAAGTTCTTTACAATGATGATGCAATCATAGATGGAATCCTTTCTTTAGTGAGGAAGTACAATAAGATAACCTCTATTCTAACTGTAGAGCCAAGTTTGGAGGACACGTTTATCTTTTTTTCAAATGAAAATAGCAAGGAGGTTATGTCAAAATAAAGCTTTCTAATATTAGAGCAATAACTATAAAGAATCTCAATCAAATAAAGAGAGATCCGAGAATGATAGCTTTATCTGTTATTGCGCCAATAATCATTACTGCCTTATTTGGTTCTGTGTTTGGTGGAGATTTAACTCATCTAGAAGTATACATTGTTATTGATGATGATAATTTTACAGATATCTTCTCTAATAAAATCGTTGACAAAATGGAAGAAAATCAGAAAATTCAATTTAACACAAGTGAATCCGATGCGATATTAGCTAAAATCGCAGTAGATAATAATTATACTCAAGCAGCTCTTATTTTTCCAGAAAGATTCACAGAAGAGACTTTACTTGGTAAGGGAAGTGATGTGGAACTTTATGTGAGCAATTTAAATCCCAATACATCAAGTTATATAGTAGGAACTTTTCAAGCTAGTCTATCGGAAGTCATGAAAAACTATTTCGGTGATTTACAAGTGAATGTTATTATAAACTATATATATCAAGGAAATCTCGCTCCGCTTCCAGATTTGATTAATGTATCTCTAATTAATCCTGATGTTGGATGGTCTGTATTACATGGTAAATTATCGGATGAAGTATGTGACATTTTAGAAGATGATGAGACCGTTGATATCATTGAAGTTAAATCCGTCAAAAAATATGAGGATGATGTTAGGAAAGGTGATGTGAGAGGAATTATAATTTTTCCAGATGATTTTACTTATAACGCACTAATAAATAAAGAAATTAAGGTTAAAGTTAGATTAGATGGGGCAGAGCCCCAAGCTTGTGGTGCAATTATGGGAGCATTGAGCTCCGCATTATCAGACGCTTTTGAAGATACATTCGATAAATCTGCATTTGAAATTGACGAGTATTATTATAATAATATTGATGAAACAGACGAGCCGGTAGAATCAATAACATATTTTACACCAGCAATCATAGGGTTTATTGCGTTCTTTTTTGGATTTATATTGACAATGTTAGCTTTTATTAGAGAAAGAAAAGAGGGAACCATGGAGAGGATTTTGACATCCCCACTTAAGCGCTCAGAAGTAATTATCGGTTATATCCTCTCCTTTAGCTTTTTATCAGTAATTCAATCAACAATGACCATTATTGTAGCCATGCTTATATTTAATGCTCAAATAGAATTCTCAATATTAATTCTCTTACAAGCATATTTGATAATATATTTGCTCTTATTATCTGCCCTTGGACTTGGAATTTTCCTTTCTACTTTAGCAAAAACGGAGTTTCAAATCATTCAATTTATACCATTAGTCATATTACCATTTATGCTATTATCAGGTGTCTGGGCTCCAGTAGAAACATTGCCGGGTCCATTAAGAGTTGTTTCATCCTTCATACCATTAACTTATGCTAATAACGCTATGAGAGATCTCTTTCTTCGCGGAGAAAATATTATAGGATTAATTATACCAATTAGTATTTTAGCTGGATTCGCCTGTTTGATGATATTTTTAGGTATTATTAAATTAAATAAAACCCTTTAATAAACTTCTTCAATTTTTTTTTAATTTTCTTTTTGAATTACCTTCTCAGTTTAAATCGCTAAAAAATGAAATCTATTACTAACTTTCAAGCAAATAATACAAACTATTAATAAAGATTTCATTAAAAAATCAAATTATTGCTTTAATGAATATTATAGATGCGAGAATAATTCCAATTAGGTAGAAAATATTTACCGTCCAAATTAAATCTAGGATCTCTTTATAAAATTCAACGTCTATAAAACGACTAAATATCGCTAATAAGCCTATAAAGATCATTGAAGCGAGTAAAGCAATATTCTCGTATAGTTTTATTTCAGTATCTTCTAAAATGAATATTTTTAGCCAGTAAATCGTGAGAATGAAAGCTATTGGAGTAAACACGAATGCTGCGATTGCTGAGGGTATTAACAAAGAAACAGCGAATTTATTTTGCCATAAATTTAAAACTTCTTTTCCAGTCATTTGATCTTGAAGTTGGGCTTTAGCATATTTAGATCTTATGCTAAAATATTTTTTTTTAATACCTCTGCCAACACCTTTAGCACCTTTTTTCCATCTTAAAAGTCTTCCTTGATTCACAGCACTTTCAAATCTGTCTTTAATAACAGGAACAACATATAAATTGATTATAAGAGACGCAATGCCATAAATGAAAATAATATTATCAATCCAGACATAAGTATCCCCCCATATTCCAATCATGGATAATCCAGCTCTACCGCTATAGCTTGAAAATAATCTATAAATAGCATAAATTATTAATGCTATTGAAATACCAATTTGGGTTCCAATGAGAAAATAAGTGCTTCTTTTGCTAATTTTATCTTTGATCATATTAAAGAGAATTAGAAAACCAATTGCTATATTTAAAATTAGTCCAAAACCAGAAAGAAAATTAATTACCCAAAAGAAAATTAAAAAAGCTATGTTGAATGATAAAACGCCATAGAATATGTCCCAAACCATGTACAAAGTGGATATTATCAATCCCTCAATGTAAAAAATATCATACCTCTCTATTTACATGAGTAATATAGATTTTCGTTATATTTAATTTTTTATATCGATAGAGGGTATTATTATAG
>JAHQWS010000085.1 GCA_029856295.1 Promethearchaeia archaeon | reverse complement strand
GTCCATATTGTGGTAAAGTTTTGAAAGAAAAATTAGCAACTTGTCCCGACTGTGGTGCAACACTTAAATTTTGAAAAATACGGGAATATTATATCTTTATATATTTTTTTAAGTGAAAATATAATTTATAAAAATAAAAAATAAATTTAAACAAAAGAATTATAAACAATATATTATAAAACGAAATTTAAAGAATATATTAAAAAATATATTAAAAAAAAATTTAAATAGAGGAAAAATTATGCCAAGAAAAGCGAGAAGTGCTCCCTCAAGAGAGGTGGACCCACTTGATGAATATAGCACCTGGGATGTTAGAATTGCAAGAGCTTTTTATTATTCTTTCATAGCTTCGGCATTAATTATGGTTATTGGGATTTGGGGGTTAATTCTTTCAGGTATCGATCCCGAAATATGGAAACAATTCTTAGGGCTAGAAGCTGGCTACCAAGTTGCCATAGTTGCCGCATTTATTACAGGACATTTGATCTTACTCGTGCTTTTTTATGCCATGTTTAAAGGTGGCATTGTAAGGATGTGTAGAACCATATACAAAAATCGAACGATTGCAAAAAAATGGGAAGATTTTACTTATCTTAGATGGTTAATGGGCATTACAATATTGGGCATTTATGTAGTTGTGATTTCATTAATAATTGGGCTCTTACCAGGCGGAACTATCAAGTTTATATCTGATCTTACTCTTTGGGCATTCGAAAATTTTAATGTGGGACATTGGATCTTATGGATAGGATTTTGTGTCTTCCTTATTGTACTGTTCTTTTTTATCATGTTTTGGGTTTGGAACCATGGAACGTATATAGTCTTAAGAAATATCAAGAAAATCGAAGAGGAGGAAGTCATAGATATACAAATAAAGAGAGAAACTTACCAAAAACTTTCCGAAGAAGAACGTCAAGCAGAATATAAAAAAGTAACCGGAAAGGAAGCAGTATATAGAGGCAAATATACGAGAGGATATAAATCTTGGAAGAAAAAATACGGTTTAAAATAATTTAGTAAAAAATACTTCATTTAACAACTTCTTTTTTTAATTTTTTTTCTGTCTTCTTATTATAAAGGAAATATGATTATATAAATTTGACATAGAACAATTAAATAAATTTAAGAATAAAATAAAAAAAAGGATTTTGTGATAGGGATTATCTCCTCATCATTCGAGGATTTTTGAACAAAGTAAGCTCACTTTTCGGAACTGGGTAGTCGCTTGTTCCTGTAGTTTCCATATCTTTAACAAAATGCTTGACGATTTTATATGCATCTTTCATAAAAAAACAAATACAGCCAAATAATAGTAAAGACTCCACAAATACTTTATCCTTTGCGTAGTCCTCATCATATATTTCAATTTCAACATCCTTGGTAATTTTTTGATGATCGACATGCGCAACTTTCTTTTTTCCTACCAGAATATTGAAATCATTTCCCGGGCGGATAACTCCTTTTGCAACAACCATTTGGAATTGATCATCTGTCTCTTCTGGAAGTAGTGGAAACGTCCATCGAGTCCCTATATAACGGTGGCCTCTTACAATTCGAGGAAGGCTGGTAGTGCGAGGCGTTTGAATGAAGAAAACTGGAGCCGGGTATCTAATTTCAGCACTCTGGACCAAAGAGTGGAGTATGCTAAATTCAATTCCCCCTTTAAAGGTCCCTCCTTTTCCTACCCCCATCTTTTCTTCCAATATTGTAAATAATCGAAGGATAAGTCTTCTATCCGCAGGGTCTTCCGATTCTTCCCAATCATCTTTGTTAAACGCGATAACATATTTTTTCTCACCGTCAACTTCAACGATCCCTTCAATGTCAAAATCTTTCGCGAAGTACCGAGTTTTAGCTTGGTATTTCAATGCTTGATAAATCCCCAACTCTTCACCATGTAGTCTCGTTCTCCAGAGATTTGCTTTTAATTTTTTATATACTATTTTTTTAGGTTTGGGAGGTTCCTCAATAGGAACTTCCTCTGCAGCCGCTATAGCCTCTTCTTCCGGAGAGGCTTCTTTTTTCGCCATAATAAATCACATTTATAAAGTTTTTAATTTTAAATATTTGTTTAATAAATTTAATTTCTTTAGATTGCTTTTAATCTTTACTTAATCAAATTATAAAAGTAATTATTGAGTAGAAGATTTTAAAAAAATCTTTTAATTGTAAAAGGGATAGAGATTAAAATTTAACTTCACATCTATCTGAATCACAGAATTTTTCTCCAATTGCTCTGTCTTTGGTTTCATCTAAATTCATTGGCTTAGTCTTAGAAACCATTTCCTCGTATTTTTCTTTTGAAATTTCTTCATATGGGTCTTGTTTATAGCCATGCTCTTTAATAGGTAAAAAGCTTACACTTTTTAATTTATCCTCATAACATTCAAGCACGTGCTTTATTTCTTTTGCTTCATCGTTTCTAAAAGTAATCGTTATAGATACTTGATTGTCGCTCCAATATTTTTGATATGCAGCTGCATTTTCTGCTTGTTCCCAAATTGAAGTATCATTTTTAGAACGGTCAAAATATCTTTCATGTATTGGAAATTCAATAACATATGAATTCTCTGAATACAAATCATTTTCTATATGATATCCCGCATTTCTAATTTTGGCTATTAAATCTGAATTTTTCGAAATTCTTATTCTTCGAATATAGAACTCCGAATGGGGGTAATGAATTCCGGGGGGTACACCGGGAAGTAAACTCACAGTCCCACTCGGTTTCACAGTTGTTATTTTTATTGATTTAGGTACACATAACCAGTCAGAATATGTTTCATCTAATTCTCTTAAATATATATATCCTTTATCACACCAATTAATCATATTTCTTCTTCCATGCTTTACAAATGCTTCAATAATACCAGTTTGAGAAATCCCCATCCGTCTGTTTTTTAACATGACTGCATTTGTTTCTTTCCAATGAGTATTTACTAATGTAACAGATTTAGCATATAAATATGCGTATTTTAAGGTCTCTTTAAATTCCTCATATGAATTATGCTTCGATGGAAAAGATTCTACTAAACAGCAAAGTTCAAAGCTCTCAAGAGTTTGTTCTCCACATGGATTAACTCCAGCAGCTTTCTTATCTTTATGATCTGGTTTATTTCCCATTCGAGAGTATGCTTTTGCATTTTCCAACCAAAATACACCGGGTTCACCATTTATAGCAATTTGATCTGCTATAAAAGAGTAATCGAGCCCTTTAACAGCAAATACACTATTATTACTCGCCCATCTGTGTGAATATAATTTTTCTTGATCTTGTTTAGAAGTTATAAAATCCAAGTCAGTTGGATCGCCTAATGCTATTTCTGCACTACGTCTAACATTGCCAGCTACGACACATTTCCCTATATGATTCATCGTATCAAGTATGTCCACAGAAGTTATTGATTGTCCTATTCGATTTTCTAAGATATTTTGAATATCTTTTAACATTTGTTTTAAAGGCTCTGGACCAGAAGCAATTCCTCCAAATCCTCTAATAGGTTCACCCTTATGACGTATTTTTGAAAAATCAAAATTAGGACTTTGTTTACCTAAGAAGTAAGCTTCTAATAATATTCGCAGAGCATCAACCCAGCCCTCTCTACTGTCAGGAAGTTCAAAATCAAAATGCCCTTCTTTAGGTTTTTTTATGGTTATTTTTCCCGCACCAAGAGTATCAAACCCTACACCAACTCCTAACATTAAAGCATCCATTACAAATTCGAATGCTTTAGAATATTTCAAATTTATATCCTCTGTAGAGGCAAAACCGCAGTTATTGAGCGCCATGGAACCATGTCTCGCAATAAACTCCGTTCCCATCATCCATAACCCTCGACCAGGAGGAGAAAACTTGAAGTTCCATATCTTTTCAAACATTTTTTGCGCTGATTTTTGTGCTTTTTTATCGCTCCAAGGTAAGGAAAGTTTCATACAATGTTCTTTTTGTATTGAATAACATCCCTCAACCACTCTTCTCACCGTTTCCCAAAACTCCTCTTTCCTATTTTCTCCTTCTATCATCCGGGCATAAGTTCTTTTATAGGTAACATATCCAAGAGGCCCCCAATCGGGTTGATTGCCTTTAAATTCAGAAATAAAATCTTCTTCAAGCTTGAAACTAATATTTTCTAAATTTATTGCTCTGGCAAATAAATTTCGATATTTATTCATGCTTCGTTGCGTTAGCTCGACGCAAACTAGTTCACGAATATAATTTGTAGTAATTTCTTCAATTCCAAGGCCAATAATTTTTCGAATGACATCTTCAGCCACTTTTTCAGAAATATTTATATCTAAACCCGTTTCCTTATTAAGCACTTTTGCAATGTTATTTTCATCGAATTTTTTCTTTTCGCCTTTAGAATTGATAACATATTTCGGGTAAAGGTCCATTAATGAAAATGAATTATTTGTCATCTGTTTTATTCACAAATTTAGTAAAAATCTTAATTATTAAAATTCTTAACAACCAATGAAATTTATATTCCTCACAATTTAAAAACTAATTTAATAATCCTTTAATTATTCTTTCAAATAGAGTCTTTGAGTGATTAAATTTAATCTAATGGTGTAATAATAATTTACTCTTTAATTTTTATCGATTATTTTGTATAACTTTGATATATTTAATTTGTCGGCATATTATCATTTTACTAACTTTCAAATGGAATAATATTTCATCAATATATAAAGAAAAACGCATGCGAGAATTTTTAATTTTTTAACAGAATAGAAATCATTTAAAACGTGAAAACAATTACTAATAATAAATTTTAATTGATATTTATTAAAAGATTACAATTTTTAAAACAATTCCACTAATTTTTGATAAATATATCAGAATTGAAAAAACATGACCACTGAAAGAGATACACTAAATTCGAAGGAGAACCTAAAACCTGTTATAAGAGAAGAAGTAAATCTACAATTCCATTGGTACTTATTAGCATTTTTCACAATTTATATCCTATCATTTATTCTTCCTGGAATAATCTTTACGCTATATTTGCATTTTTTCTTTACACCATATTTTTTAGGAGCCGAAAATTTCTTCTTTATCTTTACAGAATTAAATTCTTTAATTGTTCTATTACTAATGCCCCTTGTCATTATTTTCTGTTATCTTATACATCTTTTTTTTGTGGCATTAATAACCAGATTATTTTGGCAACATACGGAAAAAATGAGCCCTACTAAAGATGGTATTATCCCGAGGAATATTCCGAGTAAAACATTAAACTATTATAACATACGCTCATTCATGATTAAGTATCCAAAAAATGCCTTTGTTAAAGGTCCGTTCCCTTATTTAATAAACTGGCTTTATAATTTCGTGGGAACTAATAAGATTGGAAAAGGAACAACTATAGAAGAACAATTTGGGGCAGACAGATATGTTGATATAGGAGATAATTGTTATATTGGCGTTAATTCAGGTTTTAGCTCGCACTCAGTGGCAGGAATATTCGGTAATATCTCGTATTTTGAAATTAAATTGGGTGATAATGTAACCACATCAGCTTTAAATTGTTTAGCTCCTGGTGTTCAAATAAATGATAATGCATACTTATTACCAATGGCAGGGGCAATCAAACATACCATTTTAAAGGGAGATAACAATTATTATTTTGGAGCTCCCCTAAGAAAAATCTTTAAAAAAAAAATATTGGATTATTTGAAGATTTCTGAAGATTATTTAGAAATGAATGAGGACTTGGCAAAGAAAAACCAAAAATTGCAAAAAATTAAAAATGAAATTGATAAATTAGAGTAAAATTGTAATAAAATGATTGAGGAAACAAAGAATTTAACAAATAAAAGTAATAATGAAAAAGATGATTTTGCAATTGATTTTATCACAAGTAGCGCAATTAGTAGAATTACAATTAAGATTTTAGCAATTTATCTTCCCATTTTCTGGCTTAGTGGAATACTTGTAAGTATGGCTTGGTATGGAATTGAGTATCTGATTGAAAGTTGGATAATCAGAATGTTTCTACTACCTTTTATGATAGTAGCTTCATGGTTTATATTTATTTTTGGGTGTGCATTATTTGGTAAATTATTCTTAATTTTTATAAATCTCATTCATAAACCAAAAGAGGGAATCTTTAGAGCTGAAAAGGGAAACACTGATTTTGAATTCTGGTGCCTGAGAACTGAGTTGAAAAAATTAGTCATATTTTTAATGAATAATTGTCCCTTACCATGGATAGATACATGGGCGTTTCGTTGGTTTGGAACTAAAATTGATTTTACGAGCCATTTATATGATGCATGGGTTGATATGGAATTTATAAAGTTTGGTCGTAAAGTCACAGTAGGTCAAGGTGCTGTAGTTATGAGTTCCATGGTAGTGGGTAAATATTTAATCATAAAGAATGTATTTTTTGATGATTATGCTGTAATTGGGGGAGTATCAAACATTTCACCAGGTACTATCATTGGAAAAGATACCGTTATAGGAGCATTTTCAAGTACCAATTTAAATCAACTATTAGAACCGGGATGGATTTATCTCGGTATGCCTGGAATAAAGTTAAAAGAAAATAGATATGCTGAATCAAGGAGGGATATAATAATAAGAAGAGACGTAGATGAACAAAAGAAGTTTGAAGTAAGATATGATGTAAATATCGATGAGGATAAAAAACACTTAATAAATCAAGGGGAGCACTAATTATTGAAATAAAACTGATGTTTTTATTATGAAAAGAGATGTTAAGAATTGGGAAGCCATCGGAATCATTTTTATTAGCATTATGGGCAGTTTTTTTCATTTTCTCTTTGAATTATCTGATTATAACATAATAGTAGCCCCATTCGCAGCTGTAAATGAAAGCGTTTGGGAACATCTTAAATTAGCTTTTTTTCCTTTGCTTATTTATTCTTTTATAGAATATTTATTTTTAAAAGAAACAGCCAATAACTTTATTATCGGTAAAGCTGTGGCAGGTTATTTAATACCTTTAGTAATTATAATCATTTTCTACTCTTATACTGCCCTTTTAGGAACCAATTTGCTAATCTTTGATATATTAAGCTTTTTTATCGCTGTTGTAATTGGACAATTAGTAAGCCTTAAAATACATTTATCCCCACAGTATTCTAAAAGATATACTATTATCTCTTGGATGGCACTCATAATCTTAGCTTTTATTTTTGTTTTATTTACTTTTTACCCTCCTGAATTGCCAATCTTTCAGGATTCTACAAATGGACAATTTGGAATAGTTAAAAATCATCAATAAGAGAATTTTATATTTTAAAATGAAGATCGGTTATCCCTGTATAAATCTTACATTAGACTGTCGAAGCAGTAAGACTTTTAGATTAAAGAATTATTCAAGTGAAAAGTTGATTCATATAAGCCATGTCAATATAAAATGTCTTTTTGAAATTCTTAAATTTAATGTTTTCTATAGCTTCTATTTTTTTAGAATAACATCTGATCTTATCCCTTTTGCTTCTCATCCAATAATGAATTTTAATTGGCAAGACCGTTTTAAACCAGAGTTCAAGAAAATAGGAAATTTTATAAAAGAAAATCAGATAAGAATCTCAATGCATCCCGGTCAATATACAGTTCTTAATTCAAATAATCAAAAGGTATTTAAAAATAGTATAAAAGACTTAGAATATCACGTAGAAATTTTAGATTTAATGGAACTGAATAAAACTGCAAAGGTTCAGATTCATATAGGTGGTGTGTATGGTGATAAAAAAACTAGTTTGGAAAGATTCAAAAAAAGATATTTAAACCTCGAAGAGAGAATAAAGAATAGATTAATAATTGAAAACGATGATAAAAGCTATGACTTAAATGATTGTTTAAATACTAATGAGTCTACTGGAATTCCAATTGCTTTTGATATTTATCATTATAAGTGCCTTAATAACGGAAAGGATTTGCATGATGCATTTAACTTATTTACACAGACATGGGAAAAAGATGATGGAATTACAATTGTTCATTATAGCTCAAAGAATCCACTAAAAGGACAATGAAAGCATGCAGC
>JAHQWS010000084.1 GCA_029856295.1 Promethearchaeia archaeon | reverse complement strand
AAGACGGAGGAAGGAGCGGGCAAAGGCAGGTCAGTATGCCCCGAAACCCCTGGGCTACACGCGGGCTGCAATGGTATGAACAATGGGCTGTAACTCCGAAAGGAGAAACCAATCCCGAAATCATATCACAGTGGGGATTGTTGGCTGTAACCCGCCGACATGAACGTGGAATCCCTAGTAATCGTGTGTCATCATCGCACGGTGAATACGTCTCTGCTCCTTGCACACACCGCCCGTCGCTCCATCCGAGTGTACTAAAAATGAGGTTTGGTCAGACTGGTCATATCGAGTTTCTAGTATGCGAGGAGGGAGAAGTCGTAACAAGGTAGCCGTAGGGGAACCTGCGGCTGGATCACCTCCTATTTTTTATTACAAAAACCATTACGACATGGAATTTTTTACTTCGAGATGGGTCTTAATTAACTTTCACTTTTTCTTACCTTATTTCATTGAAGCAATGATTTTGAGCTAAAATTTTTTTTTAGGATTTATTAAAAATTATCAAAGAAATCGCAAATTAGATTTTCCAGCAATATAAACCATTATACCTCATAAATCAAAGCGTTCTAATTTATTTTGTAAAAATAATTGAAGAGATATTAAATTAAGTTATACGATAAGATCAAATCAGTTCATTCTTGCCGAATTTTAAACCTAATTGAAATTTTTTCTTTAAATATCTTTGAATTATTTCTTAATATATTTCTAATAAAATACAAGTGTAAATAAAATGATAACGTAGCAACTATTTTGTAAAAATTGTATTTTGCCTAATAATTTTTTAGGAATCACGCCTAATCCTAATGGTATCTGCAATTTTTGCCATAATCCTGCTTATAATAATGAAAATTGGTCCAAAGTTCAAAATATATAATGAATTAAGGAAAAACTCGTTGGATGATTGGAAATTAGCATTAGAAAAAATAAAGCAAAACCAAAAAAAACAACAGTATGATTGTGTTATTGGATATTCTGGAGGAAAAGATTCGACAGCACTTTTTTATAAATTTATATATGAATATAAAATAAGACCTTTAGCAATTACCATTGACACAGGATTTATGACTGATGTAGCAAAGAAAAATATAAGAAAAACACTAAAAAAAATTGACATGATAAACATAATTTTATTTTTTCCATTTTGATTAATCTTGATTTTAACTTATTATTAGAATTTTTAAATGTAAAATTAATTTTAATTCAACCAATAAATAGGCAACTATTTTATATCGCACTTTCTCTAACCTTAGGATCACTGCGAGGCTTCATATTCGTAATAAGAAAAATTATAACAATAAAAATTTTTAATAATAAACATTTTTAATTAATGTAAAAAAACATAATACGCTGGGCCTGTAGATCAGCGGAAGATCGCTTGACAGTTATTCATATACATGAATAAGCAAGAATTGCACTCAAGAGGTCACGGGTTCAAGTCCCGTCAGGTCCATATTTAAATACCCTCTTTATTCGTTCAATGTTTTAATAGAGTTCTATTTTTAGCTTGTATTCATTGGTTTTATATGGAACTGAATGAGACTTTCTTAAAAAAGTAATTTTAAGTTGATTTACCATGGAATATGAGAAATTTTTTTAATTATCAATTCTTAAATCTTAATTAATATGAAACATCTAAACAATATTTTATTTACAATTCTCTACATATTTCAAGAAGCATATGAAATAGATTGGGAATTTGAGGATGAAGAGATCTTTAATTTCTTTCTAATTTTTTTAGGAATAATCTTATTGATATTAATCTTAGTTTATGTTCTGCTAACATCAAGACAAGAATAAAATATTAGCTAAAATTGTTGATTCTATTCAAATCGCAGATACTATTTTTATAATGTCATTATTTTGTAATTCATAATTTTCTCCAAGCCTCTTTTTGGTTCTCGCATCAATTCCATGGATGAAATGCTTAGCTAAATCGCTATGAATTTTATCTCTTACAAAATCTCTTAACAAGGTGCCTTTTTTCACTAGGAATACATCAGGTAAGACATTATTATCTTTATCAGAATAGTGAGTAATATCTGAAACGGGATATACCGCAATCAGGTCTGAAATGTTAAAGGTTGCATAATTTAATGTTTTTTGAACTCCTGTTTCATCAAATTTATCTAATATCTCTTGTTTTATTCTGTTTAATGTTTCCAATTCATTAGTTTTCAACTTGTTGTTATCAATAATTTCGAAATCAGAGGATCCAGGAAGATAATTTATTATCTTGTCCTCATTGAATTTTCTTAAAACATATTCCGCCAGTGCGCTGCACGGTATTATTGGTCCCTTATATTTCGCCTTTAGCCCATCTAAATTTGTAATGCTTATCTCTTTATCAATTTTATTTGCTATAATTAAAATAGGTTTTGAAATTTCTCTTATGGTTTTTGAAAATTTGAGCATTTCATCCTCTGTCCATTGTGAAGGTAGCTTATCGTCTAAAGAAGAATCTTTTAAGGCAGTTACCACATGCTGTTGACTTATTTTTAATCCGGAAAGTCTTTTATGCAAATCCACAATCATTTTTTTTTTGTCTTGTGAAGATCTGGTAAACTTATCCCAATCCTCTCTCTCAAGAATACCCTTAACCCAATAATTTATTTCGTCTTCTAAAAATAAAATATCTTCAAACGGATCATTTTCGCCCTCCGCTACTCGATTGCCTGATTTATCAAGAGCTCCCGTCATATCAACCACATGTAATAACACATCCGCTCTGCTAAGGTCATTTAAAAATTTATTCCCCAAACCTTTTCCTTTATGAGCATCAGGAACTAAACCTGCGACGTCTAAAAGATTTAATGGAATAAATCGACTTCCATCAATACAAATTGAGTTTTTCGGATTGTCTTTCACATCTAAGTCTCTACAAACGCAATTTACTTTAGCATAAGCCACACCTTTATTTGCATCTATAGTTGTAAAAGGCAACTCACTAACTTTTACATCTGTTAAGCAAGCAGCATTTAAAAATGTTGATTTGCCCGAACCTAACCTCCAGATACCGAAATCTTATCTGAACTTGGCTTTCCGACAATTCCTACAATTATGCTAGTCATATGTATACTAAATAATGTTTTATTTGAGAATATCAATTTAATTGAACTGTCAATATATAAGAAATTAACATCTTATAATTTATTTGTTTTCTTTTTGTAATTTAAACAACTCGTCGATATAATATTCTAATTTACAAAAATCATCAAATTCTGTTAAAGCATTCAAGCTTAACTCATATCCATTGGGATTATTTTCTAAGACTTTAAGAGTAGAATGAGGGCTCTTTGTTTTTATTGAATTTGTTTTAAATTCATCATAGGCATTTGAAAAGTTATTATCTTTATTCTTTTTACAGTGAACCTTTATTTTTTCCATAATTTTTTTAATGATTGACAAAATTGAAGATGATATACCTGGTTTAAATTGATTATTTGCTTCCGTATTCTTATGTAGAAGGGTTGCTAATAACTCTATTTCATTGTAAAGAATAAATTTATTTTCAAGTTTCATTTTTGTTATCCTTTCTAAAAAGTCATTTAAATCTATATAATTAATATTAATTTGCTGAGATATTTTATCTAATATAAGATTAATGAATTCAATGCTGTTAATAATCATTTCATCATAAGCCTCCGTTTTATATAAATTTGTAATTTTAATATATTTCATTAGGAGATCCTTATAGTTTAAAATTGTTCGATTGAAATTATTTAAATTATCTCCTTGTGTTTCCTCAATTATTGAGTATGGCAAGATCTCTTTTTTCTTATTGTCTTGGTTTATTTGCGAAATTTTAGCATCACTTTTATTTTCTAAAATTTGGTCTCTATTATGAAAATCATTATTTAAAGCTTTCTTTTTTTTCTTTAAAGACCTCGGAAAATTTTGGTCGAACACTTTTTTTATTTTTATTCTTAATTCATATCCTATTTTCTTACAAAAAGTCAATATATATTTTACAAGTGGTATAACTCTAACGAAAATTTTCTTTTTTTCGTCTTTATTGATAAAAACTTCTGTTGGTTCTCTATTTCTTAAAATTAATTCATTTTTACTCTTTATTTCTGAAAAATTAAGGGACTCACGTTCAATATAGGGTACCCACAATAAAAAAGGTTCTTTTATGGAATTTATTCGAATGATCCCTTGACCTTCTTCTAAAATCGATAAATAATTTTTTTTTTCCAAATCTAGGTTTAGTAATTCACACATCAGATCTTTTTCAATATGATTTTTTAGGGTTAATAACACTCCTGCGTTGGCCAAGATGTCTCTACTGATATCTGGGCGAGTAGCGAGAGCAATTAAACATTCTCCTGTACCCCTTTGTAATAATGCAATATCTTCTAGATATGTTGTCAGCTTATTCTTCTTAACCAAATCTTGTGGGGCAAAATATTGAGCATCCTCTACTACTGTAATATGTTTAATTCCTTTATATTTGAAAGCACCCTTGGTAAGATTTTTATCCCATAAATATTTAAAAATCATGTTTAAGAAAAATAAGGCATCTTCTTTTTCGCCTCCCAGTCGAATAATAGAACTTAAATCTAAAACCACATTTCTTTTAAAGAGGGCTTTAACTTTATACTCATTATTTTTTTCGAATAATGCCTTTAAGGGACCCTCCGAAAATCTTCTAATCCTGTTCTTAATACTAATTAAAGTTTGCTTTAACATTGGGATATTATTTAAGTTTTCTTCAAGATATTTTTTACAATAATATTCAAAACCTTTCCAACTTTGAAGTTTTTTATCATTACACACTTTGGCTAAAATTTCAACCAAAACTTTCTGCATTTGCGGAGAAAATTCTGCGTTATCATCGAGAAATTGTCCGCTTTTTAAAATATCAAAAATTCTTTCAGCATGGATCAGGGGATTTGAATTTTCCGGATTAAAGATATTAATTGAAAAGTTCTCACCGGGCCATAATATTAAAAGATCTTTTATTTTCTTTTGTAAAAAATGGTATTCTCCTTTAAATTCAACTAAAAAAAATGGAATGTTGTAATTTTGCGTAAAATTAATCAAAAAATTTTGGAGAAAATTACTCTTTCCAGTTCCAGTTGCTCCACAGATAAACACATGTTTCTCAAGATCCTTAATTGATAAATAGAAATTATATTTTTTATGCTTTCCTTTCATTATCTTTCCAATTTTAATTGATCCTCTGTTTGCATTATGATAAGGAGGAATTTCTAGATTGATTCTATTAAGCTCCTCATCTAGGTGTGGCAATAAAAATATGATAATTGAAAAGACGAAAAGAAACATTGATAAATTAAATAAAATAATAGGCAAAAGAAAAACGTCGAAAGATTCTGTAATTTCATCTCCATTATTTAATATAAAAAAAGGTAATCCAATGACAAGAAAAATTGTTGAGGCAATAAAATTGACAAATATAATCTTCCTTAAGTTATGTAAAGAATAGCCCTTTTTCTTATATATATAAAAAATAATATTAAGTATAGAACAACTTATACTCAAAATTAAAAACATTAAAAAGGATATGAAACTGTTAAAAGTATTATTCATTGAAACCTTATTCAATTTAAAATATTAAAAAGTTCACTAAATTTAAGAGATTTAACATGAAAAAGGACATATATAGGGACAGATTAGAAGCACCGTTAAATGAGAAAGTATTAAATTTTATATCCTCAATAGAAGATGATTTATGGATTGCTGAAGAAGATATTATTGGGACTGAAGCGCATAATCTTATGCTCTATGAACAGAAAATTCTCAGTAAAAATGAAATAAAAAAAATACTATCGTCCCTTGAAAGTATTAGAAAAAAGTTCCTAAATGGTCAAATAAAAATAGATAAGAATTTTGAAGATATTCATCCATTCATTGAAAAATGTGTAATAGATGAAATTGGGATCGAAATTGGGGGAAAACTTCATACAGGCAGATCGAGAAACGACCAGGTTTCTGTTGATATAAGGTTAAAAATTAGAAATGAATTAAACAAACTATCTGAAATGCTCATTGATTTAATTGATGTTTTATTAGACCTTTCACAAAAAACGATTAATTCTTATATGCCGCTTTACACACACTTTCAGAGAGGTCAATTAGGAGTATTTGCCCACTATATAAATAATTACATTGCTCAAATCATTAGATCCCTGGAAAGAATCGAGGAGATTTACAATAGAATTAATAAAAACCCTCTAGGTGCTTGTGCTATAGGGGGAACAAGTATAAATATAAATAGAATGAGAACTACTGAACTATTAGGTTTCGATGGCATATTTGAAAATTCTATTGATGCTATTAGCTCCAGAGATTATATTTATGAGGTATTAATGTGTACGGCTTTAATCTCAATCCAATTTTCGAGAATCGCCGAAGATTTATTAATCTGGTCTACTAAGGAATTTCAATTTATAGAACTGGATGACCAATATTGTTCAGTTTCTAGTGTTATGCCTCAAAAAAAAAATCCTGATACCATCGAATTAATCAGAAGTAAATCTTCTAAGGTTATTTCTAATCTTTTTTCCGCTTCAATGATGATTAAAGCCGTCCCCTCCGGATATTTCAAAGATTTTCAAGAACTAAAACCCTTATTAACAAATTCATTTGATACATTATTTTCAATTATAGAAATTTTTAACATAATCTTCAAAACAATTAAAGTAAATGAAAAAAATATGATTAAAACTATAAATCAAAGCTATATATTAGCATTGGATTTAGCGGAGTATCTAGTGCAGATGTTCAACATCCCTTTTCGTATTTCTCATAAAATTGTGGCAAATTTAGTTAAGCAATCAAGTAATCCGAAAGATATAATGAATAAGGAAAAAATTGAAACTTTAATACTGGAAATTTATAAGCATAAGATAGAATTACCTTCTGATTTCATAGAAACCCTACAAGATTTAGAATTATGTTTACAGAAACGCATAAGTCAAGGTTCCCCGTCAAAAAGTGAAGTTAAAAACGCCATTAAAGCACTTGATAAACAAAAAGAGGCAATTAAAATCAAATATCTAAAAAGAGTCGAAACTATTAAGAATGCTACAAAACATAGGGAAGATATAATTAAGAGATTAATCGCATAATTTACAATCCTTTTTTTTATTTTGCTTAATAAATTTTAGCAAATCCTCTCCCAGCTCTCTAAAAGATTTAATTTCCCTTTTTTTCATAAAAACTCTTCCTAACTTATTATCTAATTTATGTGATTTTAGATTATCAATTGAGATATTAGCCAGATCTTCATAATTCTTTGTAAAAACTTTAATCAATTCGCTTAGACTCAGATCCGAACTAGGACGATTCATATAAGGTCCAAATTGTAAAAGATTTTCGTCTTTCCACCAAAAGGGAAAACACACGTTTGTGCCATAATTCTTTCTATAATGAATTATATTGTTATACACATGAGAGCCTGGGAAATGGTGATAATAGCGAAGAGAAAACTGAATAACGTCTTTGTAGTCCTTATTCTTAATTTTCCTTAAACCATTAAAAGATTCTTCTAAAGATGTTCTGGTTTCCCCGGGATGCCCAAAAATAACATTGTTCATCGCTAAATATTCTAATTCTATGTGTTTTTCAAGAATTTCATTGTATTTTTTTATATATGTACTCGGATTTATATGTTTATTCATTATTTTAAGCATCTCTTTGGAACAGCTTTCTAAACCGTACCAAATAAAGAAGTTCTTCTTTTGTAATTTCTCAATCATTTTATCACTTAATATATCGAATCGTGATTCTATCCAAACAGCAGATACTCTTGAATCAAAATTCCAAAGATCAATGAATTCTTCTAACCATTTTTTATTCCCGCCTGAAAATGTCGGATCCACATAGCCCACGCGGTCAATACCAAAATCTCCTGCATAATCTATCATTCGTGCAGATTCCTCAATTGCCCTTTTAGGAGAATAGGCTCTTCCTCGCTTGACTTTCTTAGAAAGGCTAGCCATGCTTTCTTCCATGCAGAATGAGCAATTAAAAGGACAACCCCGGGATAAACAAATGGATAATGAATCATAAGATTTAATATAATCATTTAATATAGATAAATCCAGTTTTGGTAAATCATCGAGGTTCTCTATCGGTTTTCCAAAT
>JAHQWS010000083.1 GCA_029856295.1 Promethearchaeia archaeon | reverse complement strand
ATCATATAGAAATTAAAAGTAAAGAGCGAGATTATGATACAATTGCATATGATGATCATTGGAAGAATGATTTGAATTCCTATTTGCAAATGCTTTATGAAAGGATAATTTTATTCAAAAAATTACTCTCAAAAAAAGGATTAATATTTGTCCATTTAGATTGGCATGCTAGTCACTATGTAAGATTAATTTTGGACGAAATTTTTGGCTCAAATAAATTTGTAAATAGTATTGTATGGTATTATTATAATAAATACTCTGCAGGAAAGCAAAACCTTCCTCGAGCCCATGATGATATCCTTGTATACTCAAAGTCATCTACCCATACTTTCAATGAACTTAGGATTCCTAGGGAGAAACCAAGAAAACAATTAAAGAGAAAGATGGAAAATGGTGTATTAAAGAATAAAAAAGATGAAAATGGGCACGTAGTTTATCGAATAGTGACAGACAAGAAAATGGATGACGTTTGGAGGATTCCTTGTATGCAACCAGCATCTAAGGAATGGACTGGTTTTCCTACTCAAAAACATCACAAATTACTAGATAGAATTATTAAATTAGGCAGCAATGAAGGGGATTTAGTAGCTGACTTTTTTTGTGGTTCAGGAACAACACTCTTAATTGCAGAGAAACTTAATAGGAAATGGATAGGATGTGATATCTCAGAGTATTCTATTTACATAACTTATAGAAGAATTATGGAATTTTTAAACAAAAACAAACTAAATAAAATAGATCATCCTCCATTTGAAATCTATACACGTTTGAATGATAAGAATATTAAAATCATCAATTCTGGATTTTTTGAAAAAGAGATTCAAATTAAAAGGAAAAAATAAAAACTTAAGATTTTAAGGACAGTTAAATATGTACGAGAAGCTCAATGAATATGATTATACCTTAGAATCCCTTAGTTCTCTTAATAATAAAATAACCTCTCTTAAAAATTTAATTGCGAAACATTCTTGCTTTTTAGGTTGGGATGGTTTTATTGATTCATTATATATTTTAATCGAATCTCGAGAAGGATTGGGGAAATGGAATCGAATGGATTATATGAAAGATTTTGGCAAATTAATTCTGAATGTCGCAGGAAGTTCGGTTGGTATAAACACATTATTAAAAAGAAAGACAACTGGAGGTTTTACATCAAATGTCTGTAAAGCATTGAGCATGTTAGGGGTTAAAAAAGTTTTTTTAGCTTCTGCGTGGGGTTATCCTAATATATTAGATATTTTTTCTTCCCTAAAATCAAAAAATTCTATTGAGGTTAATTCTTTTACAAATCCGGGCCATACGATAGGACTTGAATTTAATGATGGAAAGATAATGTTAAGCGATATTGGGGATATTTTAAAAATTAATTGGGATTTAATACATGAAAGGGTTGGACTTGATTACTTAGAGCAAAAATTTAATTCATGTAGTTTAATTGGGATGGGGTATTGGGCAACCATTTTAGAATTAGAAGATATATTGTATCATATTACTTTAGAAATAATTCCATCTTTAAATAATTCAAAAGATAAATTACTTTTTCTTGATTTGGCAGATGTAAAAAGAAGAACCAAAAAAGATCTTATTTCTTTTTTGAAATTTATTCCGAAAATAGAAGAAAAGATTCCCTTGCTGTTGAGTTTGAATGATCAAGAAGCGAAAGACGTATTAAATGCTCTAAAAAGCGCAAATTTAATAAAATTTAAACAAAAAAATAGGGAAGATTTAAGTGATGCGGGTATTTTAATAAATAATTTCCTTAATATATCCTATTTAGTAATTCATTCCCCACATTTTGCAACGGTCTCTACTAAAGATGATCATTTTTGGGTCACTGAAGGTAATACTTCAAAACCCCGATATACGACCAGTGCTGGAGATCATTTTAACGCAGGAACCGTACTTGGTTTAGCTTGTAATTTAACTCCCTCAGAAGCAATTCTAATGGGAAACGCTGTCACAGCTATTTTCGTAAGAACTGGTAATTCTCCTAATTTCAATGCATTATCTCAATTTATTCAAAAATATATGGAATATATTGAAAAAGACAATCCTAATTTTCCTTAATGGTTTGTTTTTATTTGTAACTATTTAAACAATTTAGATTAATTAATTCGGGTAATATTAACTATATGGTTTCCATCTTCTTTTATTTTAATGAGCACTAATTGGTCTTTTTCTTTTTTTTCAAAAGTACCCTCATTAACTTTAATATTATAGCCCTTTGGATATTGAATTTTAGGTACATAAATAATTGTAGGTGCTTGTATTGAAGATTTTCCATCAAATTCAAAATAAAATTTTCCTTTTTTAAGATTAAATTCCATTTTCAATGGGATTCCAGCACAATATAGAAAATGAGGTCGACAGAAACCTTTAATTGCTCTCCCTCCACTATTTATATCCATTGGATCAAGTTGCTGGTCTCTACTAAATATTGATAAATCCTCTAAATTCCATAAATCCCCCCATTCATTAGAATTATCCGCCGTATAATTCCATTGGGTACCATGAAGTAAATTTATGTCCATTGCGTCATAAATCATGGTTAACATCTCGATGTTTTTTTCAAAGGCTTTTTGTCCTTTTTTTTCAAATTGTCTATAAGCTTTTTTATGATTAAGGTCATAATGAAGTCCAAATTCGCCTAGTAAAGTAGGAAACCCTCCTGTGCTATTTTTCGACACGCTTTTAATTTTTGCTAATTGGCGATTGTACATTTTTTGGACATTTTTTTTCCCAAAAACAAGCTTATCTGTTATGATATCATAATTTAACCTTAACCATGCTTTTTTCGTAGAAGTAGAGGCAGCATCATACCAATGAGCTGCATTTGCAAACGGACCTTCGTTTTGAGGTAAATTAAAATTAGTTTTTTTACCCATCATCATTGTAACCTCGGGTCCTTCGAAAAAAATAATTGAATTGGGAATAAAATTGTGGATTTCTTTTGAAAATTTTAAGATAAAAGGTGATAAATAGTCTTTATAGAAATCCACCTTGTTTCCATTAATATGAGTAAAATGATCATTATTTAAAATAACGGGATTCTCATTCTCATCCAAATGCCATATTCCTTCTCTACGCCAGATATCTTCTGCACCCTCAAGCCAACATGAAACCTTATTCTTATTTAAAAGATCTTTACCGGTCTGTTTAATTGAAGTAACTTTTATCTCTCTATATGTAAGGGTTCTTGGATATCCAGCCGCTGTTAGCATAGCATCGATAGGAGTGAAATTATGTCCCAAAATTTCTGAAAATCCTTCTTTTCCACTTCCATCAACCTTTTCCTCAATCCATCCTTTCTTTGGTTCATTTAGGCTGTCAAATCCTATGATGAAGGAGAAATCTTTTACTCTATGTGCTACTTGCTTAACTGCTCCGATATAATGATCTTGAAGATAATCTTGGATATTTATGCCATTAATTTTACATGATTGGGCAAAATCTCTTCCACCAAAAAATAACGTCCACATAGTTGCATTGGCAAACCGCACATTATTATTATCCCAATGCATAGGGGGATATGCTTTAGGTTTGCTTGGATCATATCTATACTGCATAACTAAAGCAGCTTCACTCTCATCAAATTTAGTATAATCTAACCCCACTTTTTCGAAAAGCCAACCAGGAGCTCCATCACCACCGGTCATTCTACTCCACACATCTTGATGAGGATCAATGAATATATAGAATTGATAACTTTCAGCAATCTTAATTATCTCTTCAATATAATCTAAATATTCTTTATCATATTGTTTTGGACCTTTATGCTCAATGGCCTCCCACGTTAATATAAATCTCAGACAATTAAACCCCCAATGTTTAATACGATGAAAATGCTCATCTGCCTCTTTGATTGGAAATGGGCGCCCGACAAAAGAGACATCTCTATGATCTCTAAAATCAGTCTTTAAATGAGTAGCACCATCCGGAGTCGTAGGAACTTTTGAACTCCCCCCTAAATTTACTCCTCTTAATAAAACAGTTCTGCCAAATTCATCAATGAACCATTCATTTTTAATGGTTAATGTCATAAAAATCCAATTTTATCAGTTCTAATACAATTTAAGAAGAGAAATTATAAATCTGTTTTTAAAAGAGTGTTTATTATAAATAAAAATAAGAAAAAATAAAAATTTTTGAATTAAACTTAGTTATTTCTTTTTTTTCCTCTTTCTTCCCCATATATATTGCTTATTTAACTTATTCGCATATTGTTCTATGAGAGATCTAATTTTTTTTGTTGTTCTCCTATTGAAATCATTTGGCATCATGAATGATGTTATTCCTCTCGAAACGTCATTTGAGAGAAAGTTAATACTATAGACTTCTCGTTTTACACTTGGCATTGTCATTAAATCAGATCGATCTGGATCGGATTTATGAATCTGAACTGTGTCAAATTCTGACCAATTAATTTGAAAAATAGGTTTTTCTGGAAGCATAATTTTAATTTGTTGATCGGAAATAGAAAAGGTGCGAGCGGAACCCATGCCCTTCGTAATCCGAAAAATTGTATTAACAAGACAAATAGTTAGAGGGAGTACGAAGATCAAAAAAACAAAAAATACAATAACTCCTAAAGGATGTAATAATATCGGCACTATCATTATGACTAATACAAAAATAAGCAAAAACAAACCACAAGAATTTAAACAATATTTAGTTTTTTTATAATATGCAGTAATTTCCACTTTATTAGTTTCTGAGGAATCTGAGACTTGTACCTCTTCTATTTTTACAGATTCAATTCCCTCTAAACTAGTTCCACAATGACGACAATAAATATTATCAACTCTATTTGCCTGACCACAAGAGGGACATATTTTTTGTTTTTCAGTGTTTTCAGCCATTCTCATCACATTAAAAAATTTTATTTTATTAAATTTGTATTGGAATATTCAATTTTATTACTAAATTTATGGATATATCATATTTGGATAAAGGTGTATATAAATTTTTAATAAATAATTGACAATTTTGGCAAACAATCAATTTTAATTTTAATAAAATAAGAAAAAATTAGGTATATTGATTATGATAGATTATGTTATACCCTAAATATTTGAAAAGGGCCTCATAGATTATGTCTCCGACTTCATTCAAACTAGATGCAATATGATGAGCAAATCCACCTAAACATAATGTTTTCAATAAGTCTTGTAAATTTGGAATCTCAACTACACCATAACCTCCAAATGTCTCTAATGGGTCATCTGTATATTTTCCTTCGGCTATTAATGCTTTCAATTCTCCAAAAATATCATCAGTTTCAATTCTGAGCAAAGTACAAGGTCGAGTTTTAATTCTTCCTTGAATGGCTCCAAATGACACATCCCCACCTTTTTGATCAGCAATAATGGGATGAATAGTCATTCTTGTATCTTTAAAGAATGATTTAGGGAGATTACTGCAGTGAAAAAGCACCATTTTATTTGGATCATCACCATAATTATTATTCCAATCTAAAATAGCTGAAGGTGTATCCGAAGCATATTGTAAAATTAGCATACCTATTAGTCCGGAAATATCTACTTCACAAGCTGCAGGAATTAACCCCTCGCTAAACATGCTCATGACAGCACAAGGAACAATACCGAAGTTATCTTGGATCGACGGCCAACATTGAAAGGCAAATCCGTCTAATTCTTTTTCTATAACCCAATTTTCAACCACAACGGCTAATTTTGCGAGTTTAAGCAGACCATCTTCGGGGAATTGAGCGGTTGGGGTATAATTCTTAATAAAATCTATCTTTTCTTGAATATTTGGATCATTATCACTTAGGCGATTAATTTCACCAAAAATCTCAGACATATCTATTGGTTCTACACTTATTCCGTTAAATTCTAGTATTTTTTCGCTATAGCGAACTGTATTAAAAGCATTTGGCCTTGTACCAATTTGTCCTACCCGTAGATTTCTTAGCTTTTTTACAATTCTACATATTTTTTCAAATTTTCTAAGATCCTTTTTATATTGCTCAGATTTAATCGAGCATGTATGATATTCCGTTAAGGTAAATGGAATGCCATACTGATATAAGACACTTGTTACAGAGATTTTACCACAAAATGCATCTCTTCTATATTTTCGACCCATTTTATTAATTTCGTCAGAAGATGCTTGAATTAAGACTGGCACATTGAGGTTTGCCATTTTAAGAGTCTCAGCAAAACCTTTCTCATCAGAAAAGTTTGGAAGACATAGAAGCACTCCCGATATAGACTCCCTCTTTTCCTTAAATAATTCGGCACATTTCTTCGCGTCTTCATAAGTTTCTACAACGCCAAATTTGGTGTCATTTTCTCCTAATATTACATAATCGTATCCCAATACTTCCATGAGTTCTATGATTTCCAATCTTCCTTGTTTTGCTAGGTCGTCTGGAAACACATCCCGATTCCCTACAATTATGCCAAAAGTTATTTTTTCGGGTTTTTTATAAATAAATGACATTATATTTTACTCACTATTATAATAAGATTATGAAGATAAATACCTACTCTATATTTATCTTTTTTTTGATATTTTTAAAAATAATTTTATTCAAGTACATCTCGGGGGTAAGTTTTTTTTGCATTTTCCGCTATTTTTAAATCTATTTCTAAAGTTAAAAATGGTTGTTCTGGAGTTGTGGTCCCTAGTACCTTTCCATTTTCAGGTTCGATGATCCAACCTTTACCACCAAATTTGACTCCTTGATTGCTATAACCTCGGTGATTCGATGACAAACAATAAGCGCCTGACATTATTGCTGCAATTCGACCCGCCAAAATCCATTTATCTACTGTAGAAAAAAGTGATGCTCTTGGACATAGTAATATTTGAATTCCTTGCTTTGCATAAGCACGAGCATGTTCGGTAAACCAAAGTTCTGTACAAATTAGAAAACCGATATATACATCATTCAAAACAATTGTAGAAAAGTTTTTTTCTCCTCTTTCATACCAAGTTGATTCCCAAAACCCTTGCTCATTTGGTAGATAATATTTTGTATGGACGTCCATAAATCCTGTCTCTTGTTTCCAAATAAATCCTTCATTGAAACGGCGTCCAGTCTTGATTACGGGGCGAGTTCCAAATATCAAAATCCCCTCAAAAGAATTAAACCTTGATGTCCACTTTTCATGGGCAAGCACAGCTTCTTTCCAAATATAAGGATCTACTTGATCTGTGTCTGCTATCCAAGGATAAAAGGGCATCTCAGGAAGAAGGATTAAATCACTTTTTTCATTTTTCACATGTGTTACTAAAGCTTGCCAATCTTCTTCTAATTCTTCTAATTTATCAGGCAATTCACAAACAGTTACCTTCATTTTAATATCTCTTTTTCCTTAACTAATACTATTATGAAGGAAATTAACTTAACTTATCTTTTTTTTTTTGTTATTAAAAATAGAAATCACATAATAGAAAAGAATTTAAACACAGAACTCGGGTCAAATTGAATAATTTTTTCTAAAGGGATAAATGTATTAAGAAAAAGATAAGATCTTGGTTCTATTTCCCCATTTTTTTCATCTTGCTCTATGATTTCTTGCATTTGATGATTGAATTCCTTAATTAATTTTTCATATGATTTTTTTCCATTTTCAGTAAGAAACCAGGCATTATATTTAATACGATTCTCTAGATACACATTTTGGGATTTAATATTCGAATCGGATTTTTCTATCAAATTAGAATCATCAATAAACTTATATATTTGATTAATTAAGTCAAAAATGCTTATAATTAATTCGAAAAATTTTATGTCATTTTCAATTACATAATGGAACAGATGTTTGTTTTCCTCTTTTTGTATGTTTTTTAAATCTTCAAAATCAACTGATAATTTCTCAAGGAAATTTGGTAATAATTCATAAATGTTCGAATCAGTTGTTCCTCGTGATTTTTTAGTGGATATTTTGATTATATCACTAAATTTCTTTAAGTGGTGAGATGTCGTAGATTTTACTCTTCCAAGGAGTGTACTTAACTCCGTTAAACTTAGTTTTCTGAAAACTACTAATAAGAGTATTAATCGGAGGCGTGTCAAATCATTTAATAGTGTTAAAGTATGTATTCTCCGTTTATATTTGTCTATAAGTGCTTTTGAATCTCTTTCTGA
>JAHQWS010000082.1 GCA_029856295.1 Promethearchaeia archaeon | reverse complement strand
TACATATGTTAATACTGGAAGGGCTAAAGCATTAGTAACTGGCACTGGTGTAAACACTGAAATTGGAAAAATCTCAAGTCAGTTAAACGAAATGGGAAGTATCGAAGATATACCTTTGACCCGCAAATTAAATCGATTAGGATATGTATTAGGAACAGTTGTTATAATAAATTTAATCATTTTAATTACATATAAATTTTCTATTTTAATTACACAAAATAAATTCATTGAGAAAGAAATAAGTAAAGCCCTCGTTGATTCGATATTGAGAGCTATGAATGTTGTACCTATTAATTTACATCTCTTAGCAACTTTGGTTTTAATTACTGGTGTTCTAAATATGGCTCAGAATGGAGTCATAATTAAAAATTTATCAGCTATTGAATCTCTTGGACGTGTTTCTGTAATTTGTTCAGACAAAACAGGAACTATTACCAAAAGTGAAATGTCAGTAGAAAAATTCGAGATAAATAACACTGAATATGACGTTACGGGAGCAGGTTACGATGAGCCAGGGGAAATTGTAAAGAATAGACAAATAATTGATTTTAAGGATAATCAAACCTTTCAAAAATTCGTTGAATCTATTGTCATCAATAATAATGCTAAGCTCATCTATGAAGATATTAAAGTTAGTGTAGGTGAGATGAAAGAAATGGCAGTAAGAAGAGCAATAGGTTCACCAACAGAAGCCGCTTTATTAGTTTTAGCAGAAAAAGCGGGTTATTTACCATATGATATTCAAAATAACTATAATATATTAGTTGAATTTTCATTCAGCTCAGAATTTAAAAGGATGAGTACCGTATGTAGTTCGGTCGAAAATGAAAAAGAAATATATGCCTTTGCGAAAGGGGCTCCCGAAAGAATTATAAACATTTCTTCTCAGATTGAAATTAATGGCAAAATTAAGCCATTTAATGAGAAATTGAAAAAAGAAATTTCAAATAGAATCCACAGACGTGCTATCCAAGGTTATAGGACTTTAGCGATTGCTTACAGAAAGATAATAGAAGTAGATAAACCAATTAGAGAAGAAATTGAAGAAGATCTTATTTACTTAGGCTTTCTATCAATTATGGATCCTCCTCGATTAGGAGTACGGGAATCGGTTGAAGAATGTCAGTCTGCTGGAATAAAAGTTATTATGATTACCGGAGATCATCCAGCAACAGCAAAAACTATTGCATCCCAAATGAGAATTTATAAAGAGGGTGATCTTGTCGTAGAAGGAAATAAGATTAAGGATTTAACCAATAGTGGCTTTAAAAATGTATCCGTATTTGCCCGTGTGGCTCCTTCTGACAAGGAAATAATTGTAGAGCACTATCAGAGCGAAGATAAAGTTGTTGCGATGACAGGTGATGGAATAAATGATGCGTTAGCATTAAAAATGGCGAACGCCGGTATAGCTATGGGTATCACTGGTACTGACGTTGCGAAAGAAACGGCAGATATGGTCATATCTGATGACAATTTTGTGTCTATAAAAGAAGGTGTAAAAACTGGTAGGGGAATCTTTTCTAAAATTAGAACGATTATCTTTTTTTTCATTTGTTTGAACATCATGGAGGCCACGATATTTTTTAGCTATGAGTTTATCCCTGGATTTGTAATGTTCAGTTCAAATTGGCAGCACATATATATATTTGGCATTGTACATTCTCTTCCTTCTTTAGCGTTAGTTTTAGATACACAACCTAAAGATATTATGAACGAGCCTCCAAGAAATGAGGAGGAATTATTAAGCAAAAATATGTGGGTAATGTTGTTAATACAGGCATTTTTAATGGGTTTAGGATTAGTATTAGCAATACAATTAACGTTATCAGGAATTATCCCTTTAAACGGATGGAATACAAATGAATTCTTTAAACTGAGTTATATCCCAGAGGGTAGATCGTATGAAGAGTTAAGAGCAATGAAAGCAAGAACCATGTTCATAACGACCTTGTATCTCGTAGAATCTTTTTTTATTTGGACAATTCGCAGGCCTAATAAGTCGTTAATTAAAAGCATAAGAGATGAGGATTTTTCCTATACGTTATTGATTATATGTTTGATTACATTATCCTTGCACATATACGTAATTTGCAATTCATATGAACTAAATAATACGATAAACAACACATTAAAACTGAACTTTCAAATTAATTTCATGTTTCTCTCAGCTACAGACTGGTTAATTTGCATATTACTCGCCCTACCGGGAATTTTCGGAATTGAGATTTTTAAATGTTATGCTCGAAGAAGAAACATAATCTTTTAGAATAAATTAAAAATGATTATTATTATTAGTTTTATTATAATAAATTATATTTTTTAGAAAAAATAAATAATAAGAGCGATTAGATCTTCTAATGACAGTCACGGAAATTGAACCTATGGATAAAAGTTATTATTCATGGGAATTAGGAAAAATTTACGATAAATATCGAACCAATCCTAAAGATGGGCTAGATATTGAAGATGCGGAAATCAGATTAGAAAAGTATGGATTTAATGAAATTCCTAAAGTGTCCAGAGGCTTTATAAAGATATATCTCTCTCCTCTCTTCAATTGGTTGATCGTGATCTATCTAATAGGAGCATTAGTTATATTCCTAGCATCAATATTTGGTGAGGGAGGGAACTTAACTTTCATATATTCGACATTAGGAATTGTAGCGATCAATTGTTTTATTGCTATTTTTCAGCAATACCGAGCCACGAAGAAATTGAAAGCTTTAAGAGAGTTATCAGCACCAACAACCACAGTTATTCGAAACGGCGCTAAGGTGGATATCCCAACTAAAAAGGTTGTGCCAGGAGATTTATTGGTTTTAAGTCAGGGTGATAAAATCCCAGCCGATGGAAGAATTATTCAATCCACCAATCTTGAAGTGAATGAAGCATCTTTAACTGGAGAAAGTGAACCAGTTAAAAAACTGGAAAAAGGAGATGCTTTGAAAGAACAAGAAATCCCCATAGGCAGTCGAACCAATATGATTTTTTATGGAACGTACATCACAACTGGAAACGGTACAGCTATAACTGTAAGCGCGGGCGGGAATACGGAAATTGGAAAAATCTCTCAAGGCTTAGAAGAAGCTGGAACTAGTGAAATTCCCATAAGAAAAAAAATGAACAATTTTGGTAAATGGCTGGGATTAGCAGTATTAGTTTTCTGGTTTATAACCTTAATGATCATATGGATTGCAAGCGGATTTACAAAATTGGAAATCGTAAAAAGTCTAAATTCAGCTATGGATATTATGCCTATTAACATACCATTGTTAACTACCGTTGTTCTAATCACTGGAGTTTTAGCAATGGCTCGTCAAGGAGTTATCATCCGAAATCTTGCTTCAGTTGACAGTTTAGGGCGAACAAGCGTGGTTTGTAGTGATAAAACGGGAACTTTAACCAAAAATCAAATGAGCATTGAATACGTTTGGGTAGATGGCTCAACTTTTAGAGTTTCTGGAACAGGGTACGCTCCTGATGGAGATATTTTTCTAATTAATGACCCAAAAAATGTTGTTTTAGTTTCTCATATGGATGATCATCCCCAATTAAAGCAACTATTAATTTCTGGATTTTTAAATAATAATTCAGCATTAGTGAAAAATGAAATAACCGTAGATGGAAAAATTATTTACAATTGGAACTTAATCGGTTCACCTACAGAAGGAGCATTAATGGTTTTATTTCAAAAAGGTATGGGAGATTACATAATTGAGGATTATGAACTAATAAGGGAATTCCCCTTTGATTCTACGGTCAAAAGAATGTCTAAAGTATTTAAAAAAGATACTAAGATTTATTCCTTTACAAAGGGTGCAAGTGAGATACTAATACCTTTATGCACTAAAATACTATCACACGATGGCGTCATAAAAGACCTCACTCCTGATTTAAAAGAAAAGGTATTACACAACATAAATATTTTTGCCGAACAAGGATACAGGATTTTAAGCTTATGTTATAAAGAATTATCAGATATACCTCCAGATCTGGAAAACAAAAGGGACTTATGCGAATCAAATCTGGTATATATTGGATTTGTAACAATATTAGATCCTCCCAGAGAAGGTGTAAAAGAATCTGTAGAACAATGCCATAGCGCTGGAGTTAATGTGATAATGATTACGGGAGATTCACCTACTACCGCGAAAGCTATTGCAAATCAAATATCTATTGCATCAGAGGATGATGACCTTGCAGTTGAAGGTAATGAGATTAAAAATTTTGAAATGTTTGATGAGTTTAGTAAAATTAAAGTATTTGCTAGAGTTTCACCTCAACATAAACAGGAAATAATAGAGCGATATCAGGCAGAAAAAAGAGTAGTTGCGATGACCGGTGATGGGGTTAATGATGCGTTAGCATTAAACATGGCTGACGCAGGAATCGCAATGGGTATTCAAGGTACTGATGTGGCTAAAGAAGCATCTGATATGGTGATATCTGATGACTCTTTTAATTCGATTGTAAAAGGAATTCATCAAGGAAGAGGTATTTTCGCAAAAATACGGGCAGTAGTGTTCTTTTATATTTGTATAAATTTATTTGAGGGAGTTGTTCAATTTTTATTAGCAGTTATCCTCGATTTACCGTACTTTTTAGATGAAGAATATTATTGGCAGTGGATATTTTTATCTATAACGCTTCATGCATTTCCGGGCTTGATATTGACATTTGACATAATTTCTGATGATGTAATGAATGAACGCCCCCGTGATACGGAAGAAATCCTCTCTAAAAACACGATTATATTGATGTTATGTTTTGGAGCATTGCTTGCATTATGTATGGTAATTACATACTTTGTCGTTTTAACTGGAGTTTATCCCGTATTTCCTGAGAACCATAACTTTGGCGTATTTAACGACGGTTATCTTTACAGTCCTGAAACAAAAGATTTAACGCCAAATACGAATTTACATGTTGCAAAGGCTTTGACAATGTTAATGGTGACCTTATTTTTCTGCGAAAGTTTTCTTATTTTTCAAATCAGGCGTCCAAATAAATCAATGATCAAATCGTTCAAAGAAGATAGTAGCAAATTCATGTATATCATAATTGGTTTATTATTTGGAGTGTTTCTCGCACTCATGTATGTACCGGGAGTTCAAGTCTTTCTAGCTTTAGCGGGCATTAACTTTATGTTTATGTATTTGACGGCCTTCGATTGGTTAGTATGCTTTTTGATATCGTTGATTTGCATTGTTTCTTTTGAAATAGTAAAATATGTAGCTCGTAAGAAAGGTATTAGTTTCTAATTTTTTTCTTTTTCTTTTACGATTGAATATGATTCATAATTATTAGTTAATTATGTTCTCTTCACAAAAAAAATTGGTGAAATACCAATAAAACACCAATTTAAAGAGTTAAGGAAAAAATAATCCTTTAATAGACCACAAAAGGAAATAAAAGAATATAAGAGCAAAAAGATTTCAAATGTACGAAGGGAGTATGCGTATCTTTAAAAAAAAGTGAGAAAAATGTAAAATTTGTCGTTCTAAACGAAATAGATTGAATACATAGCTAAGATTCTAGAATCATACTCTTACGATTGAAATAAAAAAAAAAAAATGAGTAATTTTTTACATGATTAAATTAATTTAGTTTATTTAATTTGAGCTGTTGCCCTTTTCAGTCTTTTCTCTGCATCGCTCATAACTTTATCGATAATGTCTTGAATTTTTTCTACGCTATTTATAATCCCTATACTTTGACCAAGTAGTACAGCTCCATCATCAGTATTTCCCTCATAAATTAATCGATAAGCGTTCGATTCCTTCAAAAATTCCTCGATTGTAGTTTGTTTTTCCATAGCCAACTTTTCTTCTTTACTTGATACGACAGGATGACTTAAAGCGTACCTATTCTTCCACAACCTTATTGGTCCAAAGGCACCAGTAGCCAATATGGTGTCTTGAGCTCTTGCTGGAGGTACAATATCCTTATATGTTTGATGAAATTCGCTATCAGTTGAGGCGATAAATCTGGAACCCATAACAACAGCTCCAGCTCCCATAGCTAAAGCAGCAGCTACCCCCTCACCCGTTGCAAAACCTCCACATGCAATAACCGGAATGTTAGGATATTTTTGCATAACTTGTTGTAATACTACGAGAGTGCTAACTTCTTCATAGGATTGATGCCCTCCACCTTCAGTTCCTGTAATTACCAATCCATCAGTTCCAGAAGCAACACATTTATCAGCAAGCCATAAAGCGGGTGCCACATGAAAATGCTTAATATTTGAACTCTCCTTTAATTTTTGGAAAGACTTTGATTGTGGTAATGTTTTAGAGGATCCCGCACTAGTAATTGCATAGATACATTGTTCTTTTAATTTTGGATTGTTCATGATAAACTTTGGGATTTCCTTACACAATATTGGCGCGTCGATTTGAATCCTTGAAGTTCTAATATTAAAACCAAATGGTTTATCCGTATGCTCAACCACATACTCCATACTTCTTTTCATTACTTTTAAAGTGCTCTCAGTATCACGTAGACTTTCTTTTGTTGAACGTTCAAAATCAGAAGCGTGGCTTATGACACCAAGTCCTCCAGCTTCAGAAACTGCAACAGTTAATTCCGTCGTGTAGAACGGTCCCATAGGAGCGGATATAAGGGGATGTTTGATCCCTAACATTTTGGTAATATTTGTTTCAATAACCATATAACATCATTTTCTTTTTTAATATTAATTGATGATAAATAATAGTGATTAATTTTTGATTTATAAAATATTTATAGGTTATCGAATTATAGACATTTCAGAAAGAAATCATATTAGATGAAAAAAAGAGATTTAAATTATTATTTTTCTAATTCTTTAAAATATGGGATGATTATATTCTTAAAAATTTCATAGACTCTATCTACATCAGGTCCTCGATTCATGAGAGCTAAATGGGTAGCACCTGCATTTTTATATTTTTCAATACTTGCAATTACATCCTCAGTCGTTCCTATGCAATTAAGATCTTCATTAATAGTCACTGGCAATTGATCTATACACTTTAGCAGATCCCCAGCCCCAGGAGCATCTAAGAGAATATTATGTATTGTTAGTTTTTCGGGTAGATTAACATTAGGATATGCCTGGTTAATTTTAGTTGGATTCACTAAATAAGAGGTTTTGAAAAAATCACATCTGTCAATTGCTTTTTGAGGATCGTCATTATCTATAGCTACAAAACAGTCATAAACGTAATCAATTTCAGAGGGATCCCTCCCAGCGTTTTTAGCCCCTTCAACAACTTCCTTGTAATTCTCTTTATAGGTCCATGGAGTTTCTACGAATGGATACCATCCATCGCCTAATTCACCTGCCATTCTCCGTATTTTTGGACTATTTGCAGCCACGTATATGGGAGGTGTTTTTTGAATTGGCTTAATTTGAATAAACCCATTTTTCATTGTACCCCAAAACTCACTTTTGAAGTTTACTCTTTTTTTAGTCCAGAACTTTCTTAAGAGTTCTATATACTCTCTTAATTTTGTATAAGATTTTTCTCTTTTAATTCCGTATAAATCAATATTCATTGCTTCCCCGGCCCCTATTCCTATCATGGCCCTTCCATTTGAGAACACATCTAAAGTAGCTACTTTATGAGCCATAAGAGCCGGATTAAATCTATGGCAATCAGATACTCCCGTACATAACCTTATTTTCTTTGTTTCCATTGCGAGAGCCGTTAAGAAAGAAAAGGCATCGTAGCAGGTTCCTGGAGAGTTTAGCATTGTTGTATGATCGGCATAAAAAACGGAGTAAAATCCACAGGCTTCGGATTTTTTAGTTCCATCAATCATGTACTCAAGCCTAGGAGTAGGAACTGGTATACTGAAACTAAATCTCAACTTACACATCACACTCCTTTTTGAATTAAGTTCTAATCATAATTGTATAATTAATGTTTTTATTATTGGATTTTTAGATTTAAAACTATTAAACTTTTTTTAATAATTTAAAATTTTATTTATCATTTTTACATAATGTGTGGGATAGCTGAATACTTGATTTCAAGAGAATCCGGTTTTGAAGTAATATGCAGAATAGAAAATATCTATTTTTCTGAGAATAAATCAGAATCATTCGTGGATATATTGAGTGATATTAAAAAACTTACAATA
>JAHQWS010000081.1 GCA_029856295.1 Promethearchaeia archaeon | reverse complement strand
TATTATAATATAACTTCATTAGATCATGAGAATTTAAAAATTAAAAAATATTTTGTACAAAATGATGAGAATTATGAGAGATATCGATTCACTGAAAGTGGTATCTCTCCTTTTAGTGTTCCGGGATACGGAACTGGACTAGTAGATGCGGATAGTCATACTCATACAGAAGAAGGAAATATTACAGAAGATCCAATCATAAGGAAAAAAACAGTTGAAAAAAGGTATAAGAAACTCGAACTTATTAAAAAAGCAGCGTTGCCACCTGAATTTATCGGAAATGATGATTATGAATTTTTAATTATTGGATGGGGAAGTAATTATTATTTAATTAAAGAAGCACTCGAAAGTTTAAACCGAGATGATGTAGCATTTTTACACTTTAAACAAGTATATCCCTTGCATTCATGCGTTAATGATTATATTAGGAAAGCAAAAAAGATTATAGCAATCGAAAATAATCCTACGGGGCAATTTGCGAAGTTAGTAGAGTTAGAGACTCATGTAAACATCGACACAACTATATTAAATTATAGTGGTTATGTGTTCTCAGTAGAAGAATTGTATCAAAAATTAAAAAAAATTGTTGAGGGTGATTAAGATATCTAAAACAGAATTTGATAAGGATATAGAAATACATTGGTGCCCTGGGTGTGGAAATTATATTGCGTTAAGAATATTGAAAGAATCATTAGCAGAATTAGGCATAAAACCTCATGAATTTGCTTTAATATCGGGCATTGGTCAAGCAGGAAAGTTTCCACATTTCATGAAATCCCAAAGCTTTAATGGTTTACACGGTCGGTATTTATCCAATGCTCTTGGAGCCAAAGCTGCCAATCCAAAACTTACATTAATAGCGGTTAGTGGAGATGGGTGTACGTTTAGTGAGGGAGGTAATCATTTCTTACATACTATTCGTTACAATCCCAATATCGTCAATATAGTCCATAACAATCAAGTTTATGGTCTCACGAAAGGACAAGCTTCTGCTACCAGCCAAATTGGTTTTGTAACAAAAGTACAAATAAAGGGAGTATATAACCAGCCTTTTAATGCACCGGCAATTGCAATATCACTTGACGCTTCTTTTGTAGCACGTGCTTTTGTGAGTGATATTGAAAAAACAAAAGAGATTCTAAAGAAAGCTATAAATCATAAAGGATATGCTTTAATTGATTTATTCAGTCCATGTGTTTCATTCAATCGTGTCAACACTTATGATTGGTATAAAGAAAATACTTACTATTTAGATGAATCTCACAATCCCTATGACCAAAATGAAGCAATTAAAAAAGCTTTAGAAACAAAGAAGTTTCCTCTAGGCATTTTATATATCAACCCTAATAAGAAAACCTATGAGGAAAATGTTGGTATCTATGATGGAGATAACACACCACTGTACAAAAGAGAATTAGACAAAAATAAATTTAATGAATTATTAGAAACATTTCGCTGACTTGATTCATCCATCAAATTTATTAATAATTTAAAAGAAATCAAAAAATTGGGATTTTATGCGAATTGAAGAATTTGATGTAATTATTATAGGAGCCGGGCTTAGTGGTCTTAGAGCAGGCTTGGAATTATCAAGCAAATGGAATGCTGCTATTATTAGTAAAGTATATCCCGTAAGAAGTCATTCAGGGGCGGCTCAAGGAGGGATTAACGCTGCCCTAGGCAATTTAGAAGTGAGCAAGGAAGATACTCCAAAAGGACATGCTTTTGATACGGTTAAAGGTTCTGATTATTTAGCGGATCAAAATGTTGTTATGTTCATGTGTGAAGAGGCGCCTAAAATTGTTATTGAGTTTGAGAGCATGGGTGCTCCATTTTCTAGATTGGAATCTGGTTTAATTGCCCAGCGACCATTTGGAGGTGCTGGGTTTCCTCGTACTTGCTATGCAGGGGATCGAACGGGTCATGCTTTATTACATACATTATATGAACAGAGTGTTAGGAATGGTGTGAAATTCTTTGACGAGTATTTCTTGATAGATTTAATTGTTGTCGAGAATAAAGTCACTGGTGCGCTTTGTCTTAATATCGCAAGTGGTGAACTTGTTATAATTCGAGCTTCGTATGTTATTCTTGCTACAGGAGGATTTGGTCGAATATTTAAGAGATCAACAAATGCGCTCATCAATACTGGTGATGGTAACGGCGCTGCTTTCCGAGCAGGAGTTCCGATGCAAGATTGCGAATTTGTGCAATTCCATCCTACAACTTTATATGGTACAAACATCCTGATAACTGAAGGAGCACGTGGAGAGGGAGGGCTTTTATATAATAAAAAAAGCGAGCGTTTTATGAGTAAAACTGCACCAGAAGCAATGGAGCTTGCCCCCCGTGATATAGTTGCACGAGCAATTGACATAGAAGTTATTGAAGGGCGAGGGTTCGAAAATTCTTATGTACATTTAGATCTTACGCACTTAGGGAGTGAAAAAATCAAAGAAAGGCTTCCCGGAATTAGAGAAATAAGCATCTTTTTTGCGGGAGTAGATCCGATTGATGAACCTATTCCAGTACAACCTGGTCAACATTATAGTATGGGAGGAATTGCCACAAAATATAAAGGAGATGTTGGTGAAACAGATTTACCTAGTCTTTGGGTTGCTGGAGAATGTTCATGCCTCTCAGTTCATGGAGCAAATCGTTTAGGAGGCAATTCATTGTTAGAAACTTCCGTATTTGGCAGAGCGATTGGAAGAAAATTACTCGAAAAAGGGTTACCTCAGAAACCATCCTTAATTATCAGAGAAAACGTTGAAAATGAATTATTACAGAAAATTGAAAATTTGTTTAACAAATGGGAAAATAACAAAGGTAAAAGGCCCGTTGAAATTAGTGACATCATGGGAGAAACCATGAATAAAAATGTTGGAGTTTTTCGAAAACAAGATCTACTTGAAAAAGCTTACGAAGATCTTAAAAAAATACAAAAAGAGTTTCTAAATGTACATGTGGCAACTACAGATCGCAAATTTAATTATGGTCTTATTCGAACATTGGAGCTTAGAAACATGTTAGATATTGCGGAAGTAACTGCTTATGCTGCTTTACTGAGAAAAGAGAGTAGGGGTGCCCATTACCGATGGGATTATCCTAAACGCGATGATGAAAACTTCCTCTGGCATTCTTTAGTTTATAGGACTAAAGATGGTTTAGAATTGAAAAAAAAACCCGTTATATTAGGAATATTTGAAGTAAAGGAGCGTGTATATTAAAATGGCAGAAAATATCAAATTTTTAGTTTATAGAAATTCTGGCAATGGAGATATTCGTTATGAACGATATGAAGTTCCAATATTCAAAGGAATGAGCGTCCTAGAAGCTTTATTTTATATACAAGACCATTTTGATTCTACACTTGCTTTTAGGTATGCTTGTAGAGGTGCAATATGCGGATCTTGCGGCATGACAATAGATAAAGTGCCCATGTTGGCTTGTAGAATGCAAGTTTCTACTGTTAAAACGACGAAGAAACCAGTTAATATGCCTGAATTTAATTTTGGAGAACACTCAGATTGGGATAAAGAGAATGAAATTCTAATCGAACCATTGCCCAACATGAAAATTCTTAAAGATTTAGTCGTAGATATGGATCCATTTTGGAAATTTTATCGAGAAATTGAACCTTATTTCGTAAGAAATTGGAACAATGTGGCACCAGAATCAAAACAATCTCCATTCCAAATGAAAGCAATTGAGAGATTGGTATATTGTATTCTGTGTGGCTTATGCTGGGCATGCCCCGTAAGTAGTAAAAATCCAAGTTATCTCGGACCCGCCCAACTCGCAAAGGCAGATAGATTTATAAATGATTCACGAATAACTAAAGAAAAGCAACAGAAAGTTATTTCGCGGGTGATAAAAGAAGATGGCGTACCCGCTTGTGAGAGATTTTTTATTTGTAATCGTGTTTGCCCTAAAGGTGTTATGCCTGGAACTGCTATAAAGGATTTAAGAGATAAGTGGATCAAAAATGAATGAAAATTTTCGTAAAGAAAAAGATGTATTAGGCGAATTGGATGTTCCTAGTAATGTTTACTGGGGTATAAATACGCAAAGAGCTATTCAAAATTTCCAAATTAGCAAGAAAAGATTTCCAGAAATATTTACTCGCTCGCTTGCAGAGGTTAAGAAAGCATGTTTATTAACTAATTTAGAGTTAAATTTAATAGATAAAGAGATTGGAGATGCACTTCTTAAAGTAATGAAAGAAATTTTAGAAGAAAATAAGCATTATGATCAATTTCCTATTGATATATATCAAACAGGGTCAGGGACCCAGACAAATATGAATATGAATGAAGTTCTGGCCAATAGGGCAAACGAAATAATGGGTTTTCCCATGGGTAAAAAACAGCCCGTCCATCCTAATGATCACGTAAATAAAGGACAATCTTCCAACGATGTAATCCCTACTACTATGCATTTATCAGTGCTACACCTATTGAGTAATAAGCTTTTTCCGGCGATTAAAAAACTAATTGAAAGCTTGAATCAGAAAATCGGAGATTTCAAAGGGATTATCAAAGTAGGAAGGACTCATCTACAAGACGCTGTGCCTATACCGCTTTCATTGGAATTCGAAGTCTATAGAAAACAAATTGAAACGAATGAGAAGAGACTTCAAAGCGCATTCGATGAACTATTATATATTCCATTAGGAGGGACTGCATTAGGAACAGGAATCAATGCTCATAAAGATTTTGCTGAAATAGTCGTTAAAAAGTTATCTGAAATTGCTAAATTCCCTATTAAGCTAAATCCTGTAAAAGCTGAGGGGATAGCCTCTCATAATACACTTGTAAATGCAAGTGCTGCATTAAGACAATTAGCACTTTCATTAATGAAAATGGCAAATGATATTAGATGGATGGGTAGTGGTCCTCGAGCAGGGCTTTCTGAATTAATTTTACCACAAAATGAACCAGGATCCTCTATTATGCCAGGAAAGATTAATCCCACTCAATCAGAGGCCCTTATTCAAGTTTGTATTCAAGTCATTGGAAATGATTCTATTGTAACTTTTAGTGAAGGTTATGGGAGTATTTTAGATCTAAATGTTTGTAAGCCTGTTATGATACATAATCTCCTTGATTCAATTGAGATTTTAAGTAATGCTATTCATTCATTCATAAATAATTGTTTATTAGATTTGAAGGCCAATGAGATTCAAATAAATTCTCAATTAGAAAGACTCATAATGATAGTAACAAATCTAAATCAATACATTGGATATGATAAATGTTCGGAAATCGCACAAAAAGCATTCAATGAGGGAAAAACCATTAAAGAAGTCATAGTGGAAATGGGTTTGGAATTTAAAGAGGATTTAGATAAATTATTAGATCCTAAAAAAATGGTTTAATAAAACGGGTGAGACGAAATTTGACAGAAAATATGACACTTCCAGATGTTCGAGAAAAAGCGAGGGAAAAGTTGAAGGGTATTTGTGGTGTTTATAGGATTTGCGATGGTTTGGATACAAGATTATGTCAAGGTCATAGTTATGGAAGACCTCTGGGAATTGGAGGTGTCGGAAGTGGTTCAAGTTTTCATAATAATTTTCTTGCCCTAAAAAAACTTCATCTTAAAATGAAAGTAATTGGTCATGATTTTGAAGCTGATACAAAATTCTCTTTTTTCGGGAGAGAACTATCAATGCCAATTATGGGAGCAAGTGTGGCTGGAGTAAATAGCTTTGGAGGTGAAAAAGTAATTATGGAAAAGGAATTTTGTAGGTCGGTTGTGCTTGGCTGTAAAGAAGCGGGAACGGTAGGCTGGCGTGGAGATTCTTATACTTATTCATTAGAAAATACCTGGGGAATAAATGCTATAGCCGAAGCAAATGGTTGGGGTGTGAAAATTGTTAAACCCCGCGATCAAGACATAATTATCAAGTTTTTCAAGAAAGCAGAAGTAGTTGGAGCTATTGCTGTAGGAACAGATGTCGATGGGTGTGGTTCTTATGCAATGGCAAAATACGATAAACCCATTTACCGCAAAAGTGTGGAAGACCTTAAGGAAATAGTGAAATCAACTTCATTACCGGTTATTATAAAGGGAATCATGTCAACTGAAGAAGCATTAGCGGCAGTTGAAGCAGGAGCATCTGCGATTGTAGTTTCTAACCATGGAGGAAGGGTACTTGACCATACACCCGGAACTGCCGATGTACTTCCTGAAATTGTAGCTGAGATAAAAGGCAAAATTATGATTTTAGCCGATGGAGGAGTTAGAAACGGTTACGATGTATTAAAAATGTTAGCGTTAGGCGCCGATGCGGTATTGATTGGAAGAGATATAGTAAGAGCAGCTGTTGGCGCGGGAATATTGGGTGTTAGATTACAAATGGAATATTTAAAAAAAACTTTGGCGAAAGCAATGAAAATGACAGGTGTTAAATCTTTAGCAGAGATAACGCCTGATATTTTGGTTTAATTTTTTTTTCCCCATTTTTCCAATTTATCTAATACTAATTTTTTATAAAAATTAGAATTAAATATCAACTTAGGTTCATTAAAGGTAAATTACCTTGAAATATATAAAAAAGGGTTATCAATTATGAGTCAACAACCAAGTAAATGTGAAACTCCAGATACTTTTGTGTGTGAGGATTATGAAGTAGAAGAGCCACAGTTATGCGAACTTGATCGCTCTAAAACATATAAAGGATTAGTAGGAATATATGTTGATGACAGTCTGATCACGTTCATTGATGGAATAAACGGGAAATTATACTACAGAGGCTTTGCTCTTGAGGATTTAGTAAGTAATTCAACATTTGAAGAAGTAGCCTATCTTTTAATTTATGGTAGGCTACCTTCTAAAAGTCAATTTAATTCCTTTAAAGATCAATTAATAAAGGAACGAAATGTTCCAGATAATATCCTAACTATTCTTAAAAGTTATCCAAGAAACACAACTAGAATTGAATTGCTACGTACATCTGTTTCAGCTCTATCTTTATACGATCCAGATGATTATGATTTTTCTGAAGAGGCTAATATACGAAAAGGAATTAGAATAATAGCAAAAATCCCTACGGTATTAGCATTTTCTCATAGAATTCAAAGTAACCTTCCCTTAGTCGAGCCCTCAGAAGAACTTTCACATGCCGCTAACTATTATTACATGATGACGGGAATAGAGCCAAGTAAAGAATTTGAAAAAGCATTTGATGACATTTTAATCTGTCATGCCGATCATTCGATAAATTCCTCTACATTCTCATGTAGAGTAACTGTTTCTACTTTATCTGATATTTATAGTGGAATAACTAGTGCAATCGGAACACTTAGAGGGCCTTTACATGGAGGGGCAAATGAAAGAGTTGTAAGAATGATGTTAGAAGAAATAAAGAGAAAAAATAATGTTATTCCATGGGTAAAAACTAAATTAGATAATAAAGAAAAAATTATGGGATTTGGACACAGAGTCTATAAAAATTGGGATCCTCGAGCGAGAATTCTGCGCGAGCTATCTAAAGCTTTCTGGGAGCGATGGGAAAGAGGTGAAATTATTGATAGTATCCCAGATCCTGTACATGATACTGAACATGGAGAAATTGATAATATATTTGAAATGACTGAATTATTGACTGAATATATGATAAAGACCAAAAATATATACCCTAACGTAGACTTGTATTCAGCAGGACTATTACATATTTTAGGAATTCCTACGCCCTTATTTACACCATTATTTGCGGCCTCAAGAAGCGCCGGATGGGTTGCTCATGCCATTGAACAACTTTCGGACAATAAACTTATTAGACCTCGACTGCGATATATAGGGGAACTTGATAAAAAATATGTAAATGTAGAAGAGAGATAACAGAATTAAAAATTGAATTTAATCTAATTTAAATTAATATATTTAAATTTTTAAGTGATATAATTGGATGGTATTGAATTAAAAAGTAAATTAAAGGAAAAATTAGAGAGCAAAATAGGATCTGCTATAATATATAACATTCAAAAGTTATCGGATTTAGATTTAGGAGATATTACTAGATTGCCTTATTCTCTCCGAATTTTGCTAGAAAATATGGTTAGAAATTTAGATAATATAATTATTACTAAAGAACATGTACTTGCCCTATCAAAATGGGTTCCAAATAGTAAAGATAAAACTGAAATTCCGTATATTCCATCTAGAGTTCTCCTTCAAGATTTTACTGGTGTCCCGGCGATGGTTGACCTAGCGGCGCTACGAT
>JAHQWS010000080.1 GCA_029856295.1 Promethearchaeia archaeon | reverse complement strand
ATACAATACTCTTGGTAAAGAATCTTCCACATTAAAAAATAGCGAGATGGGAGATCTTGTATCTACATCAAAGGAAGAATTTCTTTTTTAAAACTTATTCTGGCACTCGATAATGATCTAATAATTCCTCTAATATTTCATTAGCATCCCCTATAATACAATAATCAGCAACTTTAAAGATAGGTGCATTAGGATCTTTGTTAATTGCTACTATTGTCTTAGAATCAGTAATACCTACTACGTGTTGTATAGCTCCTGAAATTCCTAAAGATAAATATAAATCTGAAAAAATAGTTTCACCACTGATTCCGATCTGTAAGTGCTCGGGCATCCATCCATTCATAATAGGGCGTCTTGTTCCACCCACTTGTCCATTAGTATATTTTGCTAAATCATAGAGCTTATCAAAATTAGCTTTAGAATTTAATCCATGACCGCCTCCTATAACGAATTTAGCATCTGAAAGAGTAGAAGAGGGTTTATCTTTACGTATGGGAGCTCCAAGAATTTTAATCTTAAGCCCATTTATATCGTAATTATATTCAACTTCTTCAATTTCTACATCTTTTTTTTTCAATTTCTTCTTTTGGAATGTTCCCATGGTTATTGTGCACATTTGAGGTCTGGTAGATGGACAGATAATCTTTACTAAAACATTTCCTAAATAAGCAGGTTTATCACTTATTAATAAATTATTTCCATAATCATCACTTAATTCTAAATTTAGCACATCGCTTATTAAGCCAGTTCGACAACGATAAGCCAAGCGTGCTGCTAAGGCATTGCCTGCTTCAGTTGAGGGAAATAAAAATATTGAGGGTTTATACTTATCAATAAGATTATATATAAGAGAAGTGAAAACACGTTCATGATAATGCTTCAAATCATTGTGGCTTAAATAAATAATTTTATCAACACCATAATCTTCAATTGTAGGTAAATATTGCTCCGCATCTAAAGCTAAAACAATTGCAATAAGTTTTTGTCCGATTTGGTCAGCGATTTCTCTTGCTTTACTTAGTATTTCCAAGGCACATTCATGCACTTCTACATGATCTTTAATTTCTATAAAAACCCAAACGTCCTTATATTCTGTAATATCACTCATCTTGAGACATCCCCGTCCATATTCTTTCAATTCCGTGTTCTTGCATTATGTGTATTAGTCTTTCAATTTTGTCTTTTGTGGTGCCATCAATTACTTCATTTTTTCTTTTCAGGATAATCTTTTCAGTTTTAACTAATCTTGTTGGTGATTGATTACATCCGTCAAGATAATCTGGACAATTAAAAGTATCAAAATTATACATTTCAATTTCTTTTTCAAATGCTCTTTTTATTCCTTTTAAGGAGATATGTCTTGGCTCATTAAAATGCCTTTGTGTTCGCACTAATATTGGAAGCCCCGTTTGAATGTGCTGAGATTCGTGCCCGAAGTTTCTATGACAGTAAAAGTCATGATCTTTTATTTCCATTGTAAAAATATCTGTTATAAGTGGGATATCTAATGCTTCAGATAATTGATAAGGCATTTGCCCTGTACTTGAATCTGAAGTTTGACTTCCTGTGATTATTATATCGTAATCTTTTATATTATCAAATGCTTCTTTTAGCACTAATGTCGTCTGAAGTGTATCTGAATAGGCGAATATGGGATCACTTATTAAAATTGCATGATCAACGCCCATCGCTAAGCATTCTCGTAAAGCAAAATCTGCTTGTGGGGGTCCCATGGTCATAGCAGTGATTTCGCCATCATATTGTTCTTTTAAACTCAATCCCAGTTCTAAAGCATATAAATCATCTGGATTGATTATATTTTCAACTCCTTCTCGTATTAACGTGCCTGTTCTTCTATCTATTTCCAGATTATGAAGATATGGAACTTGTTTTATTAGTACAAATATTTTGAGCATCTCAAAGGTTACCTCTTAAGATTTGTTGAGCAATGATTAACTTCATTATTTCATTAGTGCCTTCATAAATGGTTGTTACAGCTGCATCTCTATGAAATCGTTCGAGAGGTAAATCTTTCATATACCCATACCCGCCATGAATTTGGATCGCCTCTTGCGTAACCTCTCTTGCTATTTTACCCGCATAGTATTTACACATAGCTGATTCTTTTGAGAATCTCTCTTTTTTATCTTTATTATATGCTGCTCTATATACTAACAACCTAGCAGCATCAATTTTAGTTGCCATCTCAGCTAATTTGAACGAAATCCCTTGGAATTGAGAAATAGGTCTTTTAAATTGAATTCTTCCCTTTGAGTATTCAACAGCATGTTCATAAGCTGCTTGTGCGATTCCTAATGCTTGAGCGGCTATACCTATTCTTCCCACATCTAATGTCAGCATTGCAATTCTAAAGCCTTCACCTAAAGAACCTAATACATTTTCCTTTGGAACCCGAATATTATGAAAATATAAGCTGGTAGTTATATTTCCTCGCATACCCATTTTTTCCTCAGGTTGCCCTATCTCGTACCCGTCCATATCTTTTTCAAGTATTAAAATAGCAATTCCGCTTTGACCATTCTCTTTTTTGTACCTCGTGCCAATTAATAACACAGAACCTATGGCACCATTAGTTACAAATATTTTTGAACCGTTTAAAATGAAATCTTCCCCATCTTGAATCATGATACACTCAATCCCTTGCGCATCTGAACCGGCATTTGGTTCTGTCCAAGAAAAACCGGAAATCTTTTTGCCTGTGGCAATATCATATAAATATTTTTCCTTTTGTTCTTCTGTTCCCCATTTATAGATAGGAAACGCCCCCACAGAATTATGAACTGTTAACATTAGTCCAGTAGACGCACAAATTCGCGAAATTTCTTCGATAGTTATCGCATAACTTATCGAATCTAATTCAGCTCCACCATATTTTTCCGGGAGCTGGATACCCCACGCATTTATTTTTGATAGTTCTTTAACAATGTCCTCGCTATATTTTGCTTCTTTATCAAAAATTGGGGCGACTGGAGCTAAAACATCTTCAGCAAATTTCCTAACACTCCTTCTGACGAGTTGCTGTCTTTGAGTTAATTCAAAATTCAATTTAAAAACCTATATATTCAATTTTATATATATTAATTTTTTTAATCATAAAATAAGTTAAATAATTTACCATGTTAGTTAAAAGATTTATAGGTATAGAGGTTCTAAAATTATATCAAGAAGTATTTATTATAAAATTAAAAATCTTATAAATTATTAAGAATAATATGAATAAACATAACTCAATATTGAATTAACGATTATTGTATAAAATGTGAGGAAAATGGAAGAATCAACAGATTTGATTTTAGAAAAGGCTTTTGAACTTGGAAAAAAATACGAAAAAGAGTGCACTGGATGCGCTCAAACATCGATTGCTGCTATATTTGATGCTTTAGGAATATGGAATGATGATGTGTTTAAAGCAGGAAGCGGTTTAGCTGATGGATTAGGTTTGACAGGAGATGGATCTTGCGGAGCACTTGTAGGAGCATCAATGGTTATTGGATATATTTTTGGCCGAGAACATAAAGATTTCAAAAAAATGATGAAACCTATGAAATCTTATGCTTTAGTCAAAGAATTGCATGATCAATTGGTTGAAAAATATGGCTCATGTAGATGTTATAATGTACAGGAATCTCTCATGGGTAGAACTTATAATCTTTGGGATCCTAATGATTTAAAAGAAGCTTTTAAATCTGGAATGATGGAACATTGTTCTGAACTTGTGGGCAATATAGCTAAACTTGCTACTAAAATAATTTTAGATAATGGTTTTAAACCTAAAAAATGAGAAAAGGAGAATAGATCTATGGTAGAAAATGATATAAATGGTAGATTTGATGACAAAATCTATGAATTAGAAAATTCTTTACCAAATTTAAAAGAGGGGATAAATTGTGCTGAATTAACATTAACGAGCGTATTAGATATACTTGGGATAGATAACTATTTATTTCATAATCTGGCTATGCCGTTAGCTGGAGGTTTTGGGGGTTATAAGTCCAAAGAAGGATGGCAAGGGGCTTGTGGTGCTGTAGCGGGTGCTTGTGCAGCATTAGGTATAATCATAGGCGGTCAAGAGAAAATGAAAGATGATAAAATGGCGGTAGCATACCTTAAGGCTTCTAAGTATTGCTCCGAATTTGAAAAAGAGTTTGGATCTGTTGTGTGTCCTGCTCTTTGTGGTTATGATTTCAGCGATCCAAATGGGATGATGGAATACCAAAAGAATAAAACATGGTCAAAAACATGTTATAAATTCGTATTATGGGCCGTTGATAAAGTAAGACAATTAACGAGAAGGGATTTAAAAAAAAATTGGAAGTAACTATCAAGAATTATAAATAATAAAAATTTATTTTGATTAATGTCAGAGAAAGGTATTTTATGGGGAATTGTGTTTTTCATAACAGCGATCATTTATTTTTCAATCCCGACATATTTAATCTTTACGTATTGGATTTGGCTAAATGAATTGCTTGATCCAGAGGGAAATCCTATATACACATTTGCATTATTAGCTCTATTTACATATTTCGTCACATTATTAGTTGCTTTAATTTATTCAGTTGCGACAGTTAGAGCAATCGTACAGCGCAAAAATGAGGAGGGTTTAGGAATCCCAAAGGGAGTTAAATGGTTTGGATTTATATCAACTGTAATTGTTGTGGCTTTGATGGCAATTTGGTATTATTTATTTAATGAAATCGCTATTTTTACTTTAACTCCTCACTGAAGAACAAGATATTATAAAAAAAATTATTTTTTAGAATTTATATAAATATCTTGAGGATTTTTATGAGAATTAGAGGATTTTTCCTCCATATTCTAATTATGAACTTTATAAACATAGAATTTTTCAACAATTTTATGACCATTTCTCTTGGAAAGTCCATATCTCCATAGAGAGAAACTATTTCTTCAATTTTATTTGCTTTTACAATTTGAAAAAGCATATCATAATCGGCATCAGTAAACGTTTCAAAAAATGTTCTAATTAAGAAATGGACTTTTAATTGTTTACCTATTGTAGCCTTACAAGGTTCTTCATAAAGTTTTTCAATGTACCTTTTTGAGAATCTATTATTTTTGAAACAATTTTTTATACAAAATGCCGCATATTTTGCAGCTGTTAACAGCATTACGACCCCCCCTCCTGTTGTTGCTTTCACTTGCCCTGCTGCATCACCTAATAATAGAATATTATCAAATGCAGATTTATTCATATATCCATAGGGAATTATCCCGCCTTGTTGGTCTAACTTATCATCAAAAACAACATCTAATTTTTTTAAAAAAATTTGAAAATTTTTCGCAACATTTTTGGAAGAACCAAGTCCTATTCTATAAATTTTATTTCCTTCTGGAACAATCCATCCAAATAATTCTTTCCATTTAGGATCAAACCACATTACTGCCTCATTTTGGTCAAAATTAGCTTTTATTCGAATCTGAGTTGCATAGATAAGTTTATTTTTTATACCCATTAACTTAGATACTGAAGATAATGGACCATCACAACCAACCAGCATTTTAGATTTTAGTTTTCTTTTATTAGTCTCGATCAAAACACTTTTTTTATGTTTTTCTGTAATATATTTGAAAGAAATGAATTTTTCTTCGAGATAATACTGTATTTTGTTATTGCTTTTAACCCTCTGATAAAACAATTTGTCTAATGCTACTCGATCGATAACATAAGGTTGCTCCTCTCCGGAAAGTCTTATGTAAATTCCTGATGGTGAGAAAATTTTAGCTTTTTTAACTTGATTTAATATAATATCTTTAGGTAAATCAATAAGTTGAGTTAATTTTTTAGAAATAATTCCCGCGCATTGAAAGGGTAGTCCTATTTCTTGATGTTCTTCGATGACTGCTATTTTTAAATTAAAATTAGATAACAAGAATGCTAAATAATTGCCTGAAAGTGACGCCCCTATAATGACTACATCAAATTTCTCAATATTCTGATCCATTATGAAAGGTTAAAGAGCCTAAAAATTAGAAGTTTTTGAATTAAAATTTTCGATTTCCTAAAGCTTTTGTTTGGATTACTTTTTATGAATTATACTTTTTTGAGCTTTCAAGGTTAGAAGGGCATTATCATCTAAAAGCAGATAAAATTCAATGAAAATAGAACTATAATTTAATATTTGCAGTTTCTTCATTAAATTCCTTATTAACAGCCATCTGTACTTCTTTAACCTTAGCTTTAAAATCTTCCTTTAATTTTTTCATTCCCTCTCGAAAAAATTAGTAATTACATCATCTACAGCTTTTTCAACAACACTAAGGCGTAGTTTTAATAAATTTTGTGAGATTAATTCCTGGGTATGATTAAAATGATTTGTGAAATCTTCACAGCATTTTTCAAAAATTTTATATATTCTATCTCTATAATTATTCTCTATTTTAACCATCTTTATAATTTTAGTTACATATGATTTTTTATTCAATACTAATAAATTTGCATTCTTTTCTTTTATGTTATTAGCAATTGTATTATTTAGATAGCGTATCTAGGAAAATCCCCTAACTATAAAAGAATGTGTTTAGTCGTAATTTTAGTAGTAAATGTGTCTCTAATTTTTTTTTATAAAATCTTCTTTTGTTTTATATCAAATTTTATTTCTTGAAAAGATTTTCATATTTATGCCTTTTTAAAATTCATACATTTTCTGAATTGATATTTATTTCAAAAAAATCAAGTTAGATAACTTAATAGTTTTCTAAATTAGAATTTAAGTTGAAACATAATAAATTTAATTAAACGAATTTATTACTTGAGTTCAAGCATTTAATTTTCTACGCCAAAAGGTTATCTTACTTTTTAATTGTGATATCTCACTTTCACTTAATTGACCAGAGGATTGTAGAGTCGATATAGTTAACTTTATTGGTTTTAAAACTCCTGAATATCCTCTAGTTTCAGTTATAATAGTTTTTATTTTTTCTAAATTCAATGATACTTCATTACCAGTCATATTATTAAGATTCTTTAATAATGAATCAATTTCATTTTTCAGGGGATCTCCCTCCGCCAATTCAGGTTTTACTACACTTTCTGAAACAGGTGGTTCTTTAATTTCAATCTTTGGTTCTTCTATACTTGGTTTCTCTGTTAGTTCCAATTTAACATCAGGTTTGGCTTCTCGTAGTTTTTCTTCAGGTTTTATTACTTGATCGGGAATAGCAACAGGTTTAATTTCCTTTTCTGTTAGTTTTGAAATACTAGGTTGAGGTCGGGGAGTTTCTAAGGGTTTCAAAACTTCTGGTTTTGTCGAAGGAGCGATTGATGGTTTCTGAATAGTTTGTTCAGCTTTAGGTGCAATTAAAGGTTTGGGTGCCATTTCTTTTGAAATTGCTGATCTGTAGGAGGGCATAACATCTTTTTGAGCTCCCAACCAGGCTTCTTCTAAGATTGGTACAAAGATTTTTATATGCTCTTCAATTATACTTCCAATACCTGCGATTTCAGTCCCAAAATCAGACTTAGATAATACACATACCACTACTTCTTCATAATCTTTATTAATTCCCCATAGATTTTGTAACTTCCGATTTCTATAAGAAACATTGTGAAATTGATTTAATTCCTCTATAATCTCCTTATGCGAAATGTTATATAAATCAATATTCGCAGCAATTCTTATATTTATATGTGATTTACAAGCTTTTACTGCTTCAATATCAATATCGTTAATTTGAGGCGCAACAATTAAAATTCTCATTTTCGCTTTAGAAATTTGATCGTTTATATGAGCTTTCGCCCCTTCAATGGATCGTATAAACCAAATATCTTTCATAGTTAATGCAGCACCTCCACCTCTCTTAGCTTGTTCCCAAAACTCATTTGTCGCCTGCTCACTAATTTCAAGCCTGTCTATTATGTTACTAAGTAAATCATTTAGTGTATCAATGATATTTGTTGAAAATGTTTCCTTTAAATTTTTAAAAGAACCGAAGACATTTTCAGAAATCCCTCCTAATTTTTCTTCGGCCATATTAACAGCCTTACTGAATTGTTCACTAATATCTTCGAAAATCTTTTTTACATCTTCTCCAGATTTAGCAGTAGAGTTCGTTATACCACTTATAGAACCAACCGTATTATTTATTGCTTCTCTTAATTTTGAAATAAGTTGATTAAACATATCAGTAGTATTTGCTAAACCTTCCTCATGAAGCTTTACAATCTCACTTATTTGTCTGTTAAGACC
>JAHQWS010000079.1 GCA_029856295.1 Promethearchaeia archaeon | reverse complement strand
ATGAGGAAGTAATTACACTTTATATAGTTGGAAATCGCCCTACAAGACAAGAAATCAAAATGGCGCCCGGCGGAGAATTAGATGCCTTAATTCGAGAATCTGCGCGTGAGAATAATGCGGTATTAATCACGGCAGACAGAATTCAGGGGGATGTAGGAGCATTTGAAGGTTTAGAAGTACTATATGCCTGGGAAAAAAAACATAAAACAGAAATATTACTGCAATCCCTTAAACTGATTTCTTATTTTGATGATGAGACAATGAGTGTTCATCTTAAACGAAACTTAGCTCCGTATGCTAAAAAAGGACGGCCCGGCGATTGGCATTTACAAAAAATTTCCGAAGAACCGATATCAACCCAATTAATTGAAGAAATAGCCCTTGAAATTATTGAAAACGTCAGAGAGGATGATCATTCGTTTATTGAGATAGAAAAGGAAGGTGCTGTAGTTGCCCAACTTCGTGAGTTTAGAATCGTTATTACCAGACCACCGTTTTCTACTGATGTAGAAATTACCGCTGTGCGGCCTCTTGTAAGTTTAACTTTAAACGATTATTCTATTGATAAGAGGCTTAAAAAGAGGCTCACTAAAGCAGAAGGAATACTAGTCGCAGGATCACCCGGAGCTGGCAAATCTACGTTCTCTGCGGCTTTAGCAAATTATTATTTAGAGCAAGATAAAGTGGTTAAAACTCTGGAAAGTGTAAGAGATTTGCAAGTGAGACCTGAAATTACACAGTATACCAAATTAGAGGGAAGTCTCGAAAATTCAGCTGATATCCTATTACTTGTAAGACCTGATTTTACAATTTTCGATGAAGTTCGTGTATTTGGAGATTTTAAAATCTATTCAGATTTCCGGTTATCCGGTGTAGGTATGGTTGGTGTGGTTCATTCATCTTCTGCAATCGATGCGATCCAAAGATTTATAGGAAGGATCGAACTTGGAATGATACCTTCCATAATTGACACCATAATTTTTATACAAGGCGGCGATATCTCTTCTGTTTTAATTTTAAAAATGACAGTAAAAGTCCCTTACGGATTTAGGGATAAAGATCTTGCTAGGCCGGTGGTTGAGGTCAGAAATTTTGATAACGGTCAGCTTGCTTTTGAAATTTATTCTTTTGGACAGGATGTTGTAATAAATCCTATCAACCCATTAAAAGCAAAAAGAACAACTAAAGATTTTGATCTTTCTAAGGAATTTTTACCGCGTAAGCGGGGTAAAAATCTAAAGGAAAAAATCGAACTGGATGTCATTGTAAAAAAAGAAAAGGTTATCATAAAAGCTGATCCTGATTATGCCAGTCAAAATGTAGAAATTTATGCGGATGAAAAACAAATATTTACTGGCTCATTGAGTAGAAAAAGCGAAATAAACATTTCATTATTGAATAAAGAAGGAAGAAAAATTCTTAAAGAATTAGACAAGAATAAAAAAATTTATGGAAAAATTAAATAAACAATTTTAAATAAAAAAAAAAGAATTTTTAAATATTATTTAATTGAGGCCAAATCTACTCCTTTCGTTTCCTTAATGAATTTATAGATCAAAGGTATATTGATAAATAACGGTATTGAAAAGAGTATAAACGCCATTCCTAATCCTAAGAAAAACACAACAATGCCTCCTAAGAGTAATCCACTTGTAATGCCGAGGGCAGAAATAAAGCCTCTAAGGCCGCCAGCAGTACCTCTTTTATTAGTTGGGACAATTTCAACTGTTACAATTCGTATAGCACCTATTAATCCCCACCATGCTGCATAAATAAGCCCAAAAAATAGCCAAGTAATGATGTTTGTTCCCATCCCTGCCATTACCAAAGTAACAAGAATTATTACGAATATAGGATATAATAACGACCAGAAATAGAGGACAAATTTTCTGCCAATTTTATCGCCAGTAATCCCGGAAGTGATATATCCTGCTAAAATTAATGCTGCAGTTATTAAAACAAGAGTATTTACTTGACTTTCAGCTAAACCTCCTTGGGTTCTCATGTACTCCTGACCAACTATGCAAAAGAGATAACTAAGGCCATTTGTAAGAGCTAAAAATAAGATCACTATATATTCAGTTTTTCTAGATGATTTAAATAAGGCTTTGACATTCTCAGTAAACGATGGTGTCTTTTCTTTCGCCTCGCTTTCCTTATGTTCTAAGTAAGTCGATGTTTCTTTTAGAGAGAACAAAACAAGTATCGTGCATATAAACCCTAAGATTACTGCAAACCACGATAAGCCCCTCCATGCTCCAACTGGAGATGTTTCCGTGATAAAAACTCCTCGAAGGATAGAAGATAAAAAGACCCCAATAATCCCTCCAGATACGACAATATTGGCCCAAATTGCTCGTTTATCAGCTGGACATTCTTCATTTATATAAATCATCCAAATATCAGAGCTGAAAAAAAGATACAGCAGAAACAGAAAGACGATGAACATTATAAAGCTAGTCGAAAGAATCATCATTAATGATGCAAATGCCATACCAAAACAAGTAAAAGCTAATATTTTTTTTCGTCCAATTCTATCAGCCATATACTGATTGACAAATACAAAATACATCCCGATTGTCGCAATACCAGCACCAATGGAAAAAATTGCTTGAGCTGTATTTCGGTCCATATCTGCTAAAAACTCATCGATAATATTACTAGGAATGACTAAAGGGTAAGCTGTTGTGTAAGCATCGAGTATTTCAATTAGTATTAAAACAAATACTAAGTATCGAAAATAAGCTTTTGAAACTCTTAAAGAATTACTAGAAGTTTCTGTCATAATTATGAATTTGACATTAAGCTATATAAATATTTGTCCGTTGTTTTTAATATTAGAATTTCTATATAAATTTTGTTTTATGGTCTTCTTTAAGGTATTTAACTATTTAAAGGTAAAATTTTCTTTAAAAAGAAAAAAATTTGAAAAATTTTTTATTAAATATCCTAAAATGATAACGATGTTTTAATTTTGTGCATTTTAGTCCGCGCCTACTAATTCTTTTACTTTTTCAACGATTGGCGGTAAAACATCGATAATATCATCAAAGAATCTTAAATCCGCTACTCTATCGTAGGGAGTCTCCCCTCTATTTAAAATTATTAGCTTAGTTCCCGATTTTTTTGCAATCCCCGGCATATTTGCTGCGGGGGTCACAACTAAAGAAGAACCTATTACGAAGAATACATCTGAGCTTTCAGATCTCCTCATAGATTCATATAATTCATCTTCTGGTAAAGGATCTCCAAAATTTACAATGCTATTGATTATCCTTCCTTCACAATATGGACAATTTGGTTGTCCATTTCTTACCCTATCTGTTCTATACCCTTTACCCCATTTATTTTTATCCCAGCCCGCCTCCTCGAAAAGCATTTTTTTCTTACATTCTAAACATTTGAGATAGTACATATTTCCGTGGAGCTCGCTCATAATCTCAAAAGGAATCCCTGATTTTGCATGAAGCCCATCAACATTCTGTGAAATTAAATAATCTAGTTTATCAATATTCAGCAGTTCTACAATCGAAAAGTGGGCAACGTTAGGTTTTACTTGATCCCATGGGGGTGATTTTGGAGGCGGAAGTCCTGCATCTCTTCGAGTCCAAACTCCATCGGGTCCGCGATAATCCGGTAACCCGCTGTGTGTGGAAACACCTGCTCCCGTAAACACCACAAGTTTCTCGGACTCTGCGATCCATTTTGCGGCTAAATTAATTTTTTCTTCTAGATCTAATTCCATATTACACAAATAAAATATCTATTTATAAAAACATATTGTAATTAGTCTAATCAAACTTAATAAAATAGATAAACTGCTATTAAAGAAAAAAAATTAATTAATAATTAGATAGAAATATACTAAAACCACGAAAGTAAATTAAGATGGCAAAGAAAAAATCAAAAAAAGAAAGTTCAGATGGTCCTAATTTCAAATTACTTTTAAAATCAATAACAGTTGCTAAAATTATGATCTGGATAGGTTTTATAACAAATTATTAAGTGAAATTAATAGAATGATTAATATGTAAAAATTTTTATTTACCTTTTTCTTTTTTCAATAACTCAATTAGACGAATAAGATTATTTTCTAATCCAAAATCTTTTACTCTATAAAGTGGTTCTGCTATCAATACAAGTTGTTTTGAATGATGAGCATCACTCCCAATACCAACTGGAATTTGATGGTTCTTCAACTTTTCGAAAAAAATTTCATTTTTTCGGGAGTAAAATTGTGAATAACTGGAATTGAATTCGAAATAAATATTATGTTTTTTTAAAAGTTGAATCAGCCTATCTAGACCATTATAAATAAAATTTGAGGGATCAAAATGAGCTAACCCGAAGATTGGAAGATTATTGTTTGACATCTTTCTTTCCCAATAATCAATTAAATTATTTAGATATGCAAGACCCTCTAATGTTTCTAAGTATTCAAATAAAATAATATCAAATTTCAAAGGATCTATAAGATGTTTTATGAATTTTTCAGAACTTCCTAGATCTACTTCTATTCCTTTATAGAGCAGTAGATTTTTGTTAGATTCTCTCAAATGGTTTTGGCAAATTGAGATCTCTTCCAAGTAGTTTTCAATTTTTTCAGTCGAGTTTAAAGTAGGGATTATCCCTGATTTCCAGGAATTTGTGAAATGATCAGTTATCGCCAGATATTTTAATCCAATCTTAACAGCTTTGGCAACAATTTCATTAATAGAATTCTTACCATCAGAATAATTTGAATGGCAATGAAGATTAATTTTAGGGAAATTCATATTTGTAATAACAATTAAATTAATCTAAATTTTCTATTGAGATACACCATATAAGCTCCGCTAACACTAAGACAAATACCAAAGAATAATAGGCTTGATGTGTAAAAAAATTCACTTGTTATACGGTCAATTATTATCCCTCTATAAGTAATCTGTTCAATAGAAATAAAATTCATTTCAAACAATATTACCATATAAAATATAAAAAGAGAGGATATAATTTGCATAATTCCGATTATTTTATTGCTATTAAAAATTAATTTTGATTCTATCTTATCTAATTCTATTATTTGACCAACACCAATATCAATAGCTACTCTTTCTTTATCTACTTTTTTAATTAAGAAATACATTATTTCTCTTAAAGGGATAATATCAAGAACGATTGTTGCAATTGTAAAGATACAAATCACAATTAAGATCCGTAATAATACCTGTGTGAAATACCATTCATTACCTTGAGTTGGGGAATTCAGTGTACTTAAGTTATTTAGAATCCAAATTAAACTTCCTACAACAATTATGCACAATACTTTCAGTCCTGCTAAAGTTATAACTATTGAATAACGGTCTGTAATAGTTAATGAATAATATAAAACTGCTATTAGAAAAAGGATTGATCCAAGAATTATTGCAGCTGGCTCTAAAACAAATGCTAAAATTAAGCATGTTGTCCCAACAATTATGGGTAAATATGGAAAAAAAGGAGCCTTGAAAGGTCGGGCTAATGACTTCCTTTTACGCCTCAAATTTACTGCTGCAAAATTAACAGCAGCAAGTCCAATAAAATAAATAAAAGTAGTGATTTCTGCCGTTAAACCAATGCTAGTATAAACTACTGCTAAAAATGTAAAAAATATCGCTATGATGGTTGTGAGCATTAGTGCATACGTAGGGACAGTTTTCTTTTTATTTAACTTAGTAAATTTGTTAGGAATATAATTATCTCTCGCAAGTGCTTTTAAAATGCTAACAGCTGAACCTAATGCTGCGTTCATAGCTATTAAGGTTGAAATTAGCATTGCAGCACCCATAATGTAAAAGCCTATAGGACCTAGAACTTCAAATAATATTTCTCCTAATAAGACAGGAGATCCACTTAAATCTTCTGTTTTATTTCCTAAATTTATTAAAACTACAAATGTAATTGATAAATAAATAATTAATGTCAAGAGAATGGCTAATATATTGACTCTAGGTATATTTTTTGAAGGATTTTTTAAATCTACATTGAAATAGGCTAGATTTGATGTAATGGATGTAAAAAATATAAATAAAAGTGCGAACATCTGGATTATTCCAAAAAAACTCATTTGTGAATAAAGAAAATTAGGATTATACCCAGATGGATTAGTATTAGGAGAGATAAATAATCCTGAAATAATGAAAATGGAAAAAATTGTAATGAGTGTGATTGTTAATATAATTAAAGTTCTTATCGCAAATCTCTGAGTCCTGAAAAACACAATACTTGTTAAAACAACTGCCATAATTGCAACTGGAATGATAAATGGCTCTAAAAATGGAAAAAAAATAACGATTATAATAGTAAATACTTGAGCTGAAAAAGAACACGTGGCAATATTCGCTATAAATAGGAAGATTCCTATCATAAACGCAGAAAAGCCTCCAATGCCCTCTTTACTAAAGTTATACGCCCCCCCAGATAGAGGCAAACTAGTTGAAAGCTCAGAATAATTAAGTGCGGTTAAAAATATTAAGATCCCTCCAAATAATAAACTAATTAAAACACCAGGCCCAGCAACCACGATCCCTGTACCTAAAAGAACGAATATTGACCCCCCTATTCCACACCCTATTCCATATAATATTCCTACAGTTATTCCATATTTTTTTTCAGGTGGGAGTTCAATTTCATTCAAATCTTTAATCAGCTTAAAACCAAATTTAAAATTTTATATCATTAAATCTAACAACTTTAAAACTTTCAAAAATTTAAGATTTTTCAAGATGAAAAAAACCTGATATAAGTGTTAAAGAGGCAGCAATTATCATAAGGGTAAACATTATTGGATTATCAATATCTCCAACACTCAGCATATTTAAAATGAACATTAATCCAATTATAATAAAGAAAAATCCTGCCGCAATTAGAATTCCACCAAATAATTTAGATGCTCTATAAATAAAGGATAGAAATTCTAACCTATTTATCCTACTCTCTTTGTCTCTAATTTCAGATTCAGTTTTTTCTAATTCAGCTTTTAACTTCTGGAAAATTGCCCTAGAATCTGTAATACTAGTTTCAATGACCTCTTTGGTTTTCACTACTTTATCATAGTCAGGTTTTAAATGGTCTAGTTTTTCAGTTAACGCTACTAATCGTTCTTCCCTCTCATTATACTCCCTCGTTGATTCATCAATAGCATTCTTTATATCGGTTAATCTTTTTTCACTAACTTCAATTAAATCTTCTTTGCTTTTAATTTGCTCGTTCATAGATTCAAAAGAATCAGTTAGCTCTTGTATTCTAGATTCTATGCCGATCATTTGTTGTTGTTTATCTGTCAATTGAACCTTGTATTTTTCTAAGAGTTCTGTATATGTTTCTTTTTGTTTTTCCATTTCTGGAAAACCCTCGTTATATTGTTCTTGTAATTCCTGAATATCCTTTATTCTGGTTTCTTTTTTATCCACTTGTTCATTTAATGTTTTAAGCTCATCTTCTTTTGCCTGAATAAGATTATCTGTATGTTGATACTCAATCTTGTTTTTCTCAATTGATACTTTTAAACTATCATTTTCAACCCTAAGACTTTTTAATTTTTTTTCAAGAGCTTCCGCTTCTTCTCTTTGTTTTTCAAGCCTATTTTCTTTTTCCTCAATATCTTTGTTTACTTTTGATATTTTTGTCCTTAGATCTTCTTGGGTTGCCACTTTTTCTTTAATACCATCAGTTAGCACGATTAAATCGACTTGTCTGTTTTCATAGGTTTTAACTAATTGTTCGTTATTTTTCAGAAGTTCCTTATATTCCTCGTCTAAGGCCTCTTTGCTTTCTTTTGTTATTGTCACCTGTTCTTCCAATGTTTTAGTTTCTTCAACTTTGCGATTGTAATCTTCTTCAAGTTCAGCTATTTTTTCTTCTAACGCAGATAAATATTCCTTTTTATCGACGATTTTTTTTGAAATTGAATCAAATTGAGAGTGTGCGTCTTCAATTTCTTTATTTAATTTCTGCAGCGTCTCACTATCAATTTCTTTTTCTTCTTCAATATCATTTTTTTTCTCAGCTTCTTTTTCTACATCTTCAATCGTGTTTTCAAAGGTTCGCAATTTTTTATCAATCATATCTCTGGAATCTTTTGCTTTAGATAATAAATCTTTATCTAACTTCTCAATATCTTTGTCAATTTTACTATTTTTTTCTTTCTCCGTTTTGCTATCCTTCTCTTCTTGGTCTCCAGAAGCCATTTTTTCGCTCTTATGAGTCATACTTTTTTTATAAAATTGAGTTACATACAATTAGAA
>JAHQWS010000078.1 GCA_029856295.1 Promethearchaeia archaeon | reverse complement strand
CTCTATGCTCTTTTATTCCGTTACTGGAACAATTTCGCGAAGTCTTATTTCTTTCAAGCCACATCCCTATGAAGCTATATGGTTACTATAACTAAAAAAAGAAATCTTATTAAATTTATAAGAGGTTTTTTATAAAATAAATGTTATATTCTTTTCGTTTATATACAAAATTATAAAAATCTTTAAGGTTCTTCAAAATATTTTAATGATTAGAGATATTTACATAATAGTAAAAGTCTTTTTTTTGCCAAAAAGTTTATTTCAAAACAAGCGTTTATAATAAAATTTTTAAAGTAGGGGATAAAAATGGCCGATGTAATGAATAAAATTCAAGATCTAAATTCACAGAATTTATTTAAGCTTGTAGCAGAAGATACTACTGATTTAATAGCAATTCTAAATGATGAATCTAAATTTGAATATGTAAATTCTAAGGCGCACAAGAAGCTAACAGCATATACGGAAGAAGATTTAATAGGGAAAATAGCTACAGATTTAATCCATCCTAAAGATCAAAAAAAGACGCTTAAGATCCTAAGGAGTGTATTTACAAGCGGTGAAAACGAAGGGGAAACTAGGCTCAAATGTAAAGATGGCAGTTATATTTGGGTCACAATGAAAGCAATGAGATTTTTTGATAAAGATGGTAAAGTCAAAGTTCTCCTTATAGCTAAGGAAATTACCAAACCAAAAACAGTGATAACTCGAAAAAGTGAAGATCGCTTTAAAGGACTGATAGATAACCTAACCGAAATTCGTTTTTGGAAATTTCTTCAACCAAAACAAGCTATAGCAGCCTACCAAGAATCACAAGAAATGTTAAAATTAGTAATGGATAGCATTCCCCAATATATCGCATGGAAAGACAAAAAACTTGTCTATTTAGGTTGTAATACTAATTTTATTAAGTTGATGGGCCTTGAAGATGGAAAAGATATTATAGGAAAGACTGATTTTGATCTCGGATGGGGGGAAGAGTATGCTTTTACTTCACGAGTTAACGACATGCGTGTTATAGAAAATGATATAGCTGAATATCATGTCATTGAATCTTGGCCCTATCGTAATAAAAAAATTTGGTTTAATATCAATCGAACACCTCTTCATGATTTAAATGGTAATGCAGTAGGATTGCTAGTCACTTTTGAAGATATTACCGATCATAAGAAAGCTGATGAGGCATTAAAGCAAAGTATTAATGAACTAAAAACCGCAAATAAAAAATTAATAGAATCTGAAGAAAAATATCGGGATTTAACAGAATTATTGCCTGAAACAATATACGAGGCAGACCTAAATTCCAATATAGTCTATTTAAATTCCTCTGGTTTAGAAATATTTGGTTTTACTCAAGATGATGTAAAAAGAGGATTAAGTATTTTTGAAGGATTTGCTCCAGAAGCATTTCAAAGGGTAAAGGATAATTTAAAAAATCTTTTTAAAAGAGAAATACCCGAAGCTCACGAATATTTAATGAAGAAAAAAGATGGTTCTAGGTTTTATGGGAGAATTTTTTCTGTGCCTATATATAAAGATGATAAAGCTATTGGATTTAGAGGTATAATTCATGATATTACTGAAAGCAAATTAGCAGAACAAAAACTAAAAGAATCTGAAGTGAAGTATCGCCATTTATTTAATAGCACCCCCTATGCTATTTGGTTAGTTAATCTAAAAGGGAATATTATTGATTGTAATATCACTATGAATAAACTATTGGCAATTTACACTAAGGATGATTTAATTGGGAAAAATTTTAGGGATATCATGAAGTTAATTATAATGAAAGGCGATCCGAAATTTAGAGATTTAGAACCTATATTTAAAGAAAGATTTAAACGATTATTAACCAGAGATAAATTGGAACCCATAGAATTCAAAATAAATAGAGGTGACGGGAAATTATTTTGGATATCTTTAGAATCTTCATTTGTAAATGTTGGAGATGAGACTTTAATTCAAGTTTTTATTAAAGATATAACAGAAAGGAAAGAAGCGGATTTAAAAATACAAGAATCTGAAGAAAAATATCGACTTATTTCCGAAAATGCAAATGATATGATTTTTTCGATGGATCATGAGGGAAAATTTCTTCATTGTAATGAAGCTTTCAAAAGAAACGTGGGATATACCCCTGAAGAAATACAAGGAGTTTCTGCACTTGAGATCAGTCATCCTGAGGATAGGAAACTATTAATAAAAGATTTTCAAACTGCCTTAAAGACAGGTTCAGGAATGAATGAAGCGAGATTTAAATGTAAAGATGGATCTTATAAATGGATTGAATCAATTGGGAATATGACATATGATCTCGAGGGAAAACCCATCAAATTGTTTGCTGTCTCACGTGATATTACTGAACGCAAAATGATGGAAGAGAAATTAAAACAATCAGAAGAAGAATTGATAAGTCTAAATAAAGAACTGGAGCAGAAAGTAAAGGAGAGAACAAAAGAATTAGAGGAAAAAAACATTGAATTGCAGAAACTTGATAAAGTAAAGGATGAATTTATTACCCATGCTGCTCATGAATTAAAAACACCCTTAATATCCATTGCTGGTTATACTGATTATATTCTATTTAAATATAAGGATTTAGATCCAGAAATTAAGGAAGATTTACTAATTGCTCAGAGAAATATTGAACGATTAGGTAAGTTAATGAATCAACTCTTAGATGTAATGAAAATTGAATCACATAAAATGGAAATGAATATAGAAATAATAAATGTGAGTGAAATAATTAAAAATTGTTTAAATGAGTTAAGCTACCTTATTAAAGAAAAAAATCACGAAACCGTTTTAAATATCAGTGATGCTATAAATTTACTTGTAGATCCTGATCGTTTCTTTCAAGTCATTTCAAATATATTATCAAATGCTATTAAATTTACGCCAGATAACGGCAAAATTGAAATTTCGGCTAAAAAAGATGAAACACTAAATCAATTCATCTTTGAATTTAATGATAATGGGATTGGCTTAAATGAAGTAGAACTCGATAAATTATTTAAAAAATTCGAGATGGTTAAACCATTCACTGATGAGAGTTATATAAAAGGTACTGGGCTTGGCTTATATATTTCAAAGGGATTTATCAAAGCTCATGGAGGCAAAATTTGGGCCACTTCAGAGGGATCAAATAAGGGAACAACGATTCATTTTACACTCCCCGCTTAAATTTATTAATTTTAATATAAATCTGGCACATCAATTTTTTCCAACGATAATTAAATCTCACCTTATATATTATTTAAAAATTGATTGTCTCTCGGTTCTTAATTTGTTTTTTATTTAAATATTAAACAGTTATTTAATAAAGTAATAAATTAAGTTTTTGTTACAATAAATGAGTAAATGCCAACATTAGTAATAGCTGAAAAAAATAAGGCAGCAAAGGCAATCGCTGAAGCTCTAGGTCCTGTTGGTACCATTAAAAAATCCAAGGTCAATATTTATCATGTCCCTTCTAAAGAACTATATGTTATTCCATTAAGAGGTCATTTACTTGAGCATAGAAATACAGATAAATATAAAAGCTGGAGCAGAACTAATCCGCGAAATATTATAACGGATTCAGATGCCATTGAAAAAGTGCCTAAAAGTTATGCTAAACCTTATATTACTGCGCTTAAAGAATATGGAAAACTATGCCATGAAGTAATAGTCGCTACAGACGCCGATGTTGAAGGGTGCAATATAGGATTTTTTGATGCTCTTCCTTTTGTAAGAAAAATGAAATCAAATATCAAGGTATCACAATTGTGGCTAAGTTCATTGCAGAAAAATGAGATACAAAATAAATTTCAAAAATTAATTAAACCCAAATTAAGCTGGGCTGAAGCTGGTGAGGCAAGAGCTTTACTTGATGCAATTATTGGGTTTTCTGCGACAAGGGAAATAACAAATACATTAAAGCCATTATTATCAAAATTTAAAATCACCTTTACTTCAATAGGAAGAGTACAAACCTCATCGTTATATTTATTATATCTAAGAGAAAAGGAAATTATGGATTTTGTTCCAGAAAAATATTTTACCATAGACGCAAATTTAATCTCTGAAACAATAACCTTTAAAGCGCATCATAAGAATAATCCTTTCAAAAAAAAGGATATGGTAATAGCTAAGGATATTTATCATAAAATTAAGAATGAAAAAATAGCGATTATTGAGAATTACAATAAAAATATAGTAAAGAGAAATCCTCCAACACCATTAAATACTAATAAAGCGCTCATTTTACTCACTAAAAATTTAAAGATTAATGCGAATACAGCTTTAAGCGTTATGAACCAGTTATATCTAGATCAAATTATCACCTATCCGAGAACTGACAGTGATGTGTATAAACCAGATTTTCCACATAAGAATCAAATTGATTTATTCAAAACACATTCCGAATATGGGAATTATACACAAGATTTAATTAAAAAAAGTCGATTTAAACCTACAAAAGGTAAAAAAGATGCCGGAGATCATCCTCCTATCACACCCTTGGTTAGTTTAGAATTAAGTAGCCCCCGATTAAAGAACAATCTTCAAAAAAAAGTTTATGACCTCCTAGCAAGACACTATCTAGCACTTTTTGGAGAAAGTGCCACCGAATCTAAACAAGATTTGGATCTCTTAATAAAAGATGAACCATTTAAAGCGCAGATTGTTTCATTAGTAGATTTTGGCTTTTTTAGGATTGCTCCCTTTTTAAAACCAAGATATGATACCGAAATACAGATTAGTGGTGATAGAATCCCCGTTAAAAATATTGAGCTTAATGAAAAAGAGACTAAGCCTCCTCCACATTATACTGATACTACCCTTCTTAAATTAATGGAAAAGCATGGATTGGGAACTAAATCTACTAGACCTAGCATTATAGAGATATTGAAACAGAGAAAAGTTATCTATAAAAGTGGAGCGAAATATATGATATCAAATTTGGGTTCCTTTCTAATCGAAAACTTGATTAAAGTATGGTTACCTTTTCTAAAGCCTACCTTTACCCATGAGGTTGAATCTCAACTCGAATTGATAAAAGATGAAAAACGGCAAATGCTTACTGTTATTGAGGATGTTAAAAAAGAATTCTTAGCATTATTTGATAAGTTTCTTGCTAATAAGCAAGAATTAATTAAGAATGCCGAAAAATATAAGGATGAAAATGTAGAATCAAGTCTAAAACCGAAAAAGGAATTCCCATTAACAACGTCTAATTGTCCTTTTTGTAAAAAGGTTCCTATGAAATATATTAATTTAAAGGGAAAGAGATTTCTTGTATGTTCAGATGAATCGTGCAAAAAGTTTTTACCCTTACCGAAAAAAGGTCGATTGAAACTATTAAATTCTACCTGTTCAATCTGCAATTTTAACATTTTTATGGTTTCCACAAAAAAGGGGAATAACAGATTTACATATTATATGTGCCCGAAGTGTTGGGCAGAAGGTTTAAGCAATAAGACTAAAAAAGGCTTCTGCTCTAGCTGTGAGAATTATAAAATATTAAATAATAAATGTGTTAAGCGATAATCTCAAATATTTGCAAACCTGAATTTTGTAAAAGCAGCCTTTGTAAGACCTACATAATTATCAGAGATTTTATAATATACCCTTCCATTTACAATCTTTTTTACTAAGTAACTATTTTTTGTATGACTATTCAAAGATTCGATCATAGTTGTAAGAGTAATTGGTCCAAGATATTGATGTTTTTTTTTAGTAAGTCTTATAATTTCGGTTTCAGTATGGTATTTCCCATCTAAAAGAGTTATTAAGATGTCGTTTTTTACTGGAGTATTAATATTAGTGATTTTGTTGAACATATTAGAGTACTCAGGCTTAAAGACGATTTTCATAAGTGTAGAAATATTGAATTCTTTTCCTAATTTATCCAAAATCATACACCCTAATATTTAAATGCTTTATGCTGCCAATTATTATATACAGCTCTCGTAAGTCCCACGTAATTATCGGAAATTTTATATTGCATTTCCCCGTTTAAAAATTGCTTCTCTACGTAATTGCTTTTTAATAAATGATTCAACGAATTGACCATTGTCCCTAAAGTTACTGCCCCCATATATGCCGTACCCCTTCTTTTTGCTAATCTGATTAATTCTGTCTCAGAATGATATTCACCATCCAAGAGGGAGATTAATATATCACTTTTCACAGGCGTGTTAATTCCCTTGATTTTATTAAATAAAACGTATTTGTTCATCAAATTACGCTTATTAATACTATTTTCTGGAAGCACATGAAACACCATAATTTTTAATTAATAATATAAGATAATATCAAAATATTTTATTTAATAAAATGTGATATCTCAATATCATCTAATTAAAAATAGCCAAAATTCGAACTTTCACTCAAACTTATTACCATTAAGTCATAAAAAGTCTTCTGGAATACCTTCTTTGTAATATTTTGATCGAGTGATCCAATTTTCGGAAAATTCTGGAATCATTGATAAAATGGACCCTCCAACCCAAACAGAAAATGTTCTCTCTCTTGGTGCTATAATTTTTATTCCTTGATTTTCTATTTTTCTTCTTGCCATAATCAGTTCAAGTTCTTGATAAATCCTATTTTTAAGATTTGGAAACATAGAAGAACCCCCTGACAAAAAGATATTATTTAACAGCTCAGTCCTAATATCAACATCACATAATTCAATCACATCCATTATAGCTGCCGGTAATGAATTATGTTCTAAGTTTATTAAAGAAGGATTGAAAAGTGCTTCTGGAAGTGTAAATCTTTCTTTGGACAAAGAAATTGTAGAACCATCTGGCAATGAATATTGTTTTATATATTCTTCACTTCTTTTAAGATCTTCCTTATAGTCTAAGGAAACAAAACAAGCTTTTTCTTTTAAAACCCGAACTAATTCTCTCCTAATAGATGAATCTGAGGCAAAACCAATAGATCCTAAAAGAGTTTCCATATAGTGGGTAAGAGTCCTTCCACCAATTTCTAAGATTTTAATGGCGTGATCTATTTTATAACCATTATAAATAGGTACGATTCTTGTACTACTATCTCCAATTTCTATAATTAATCCCGTTTGAAATCCGCCTGAATAAAGAGTACATAATGAATCTAAAACGGGATAAAACCCCATACATTGATAATGCTCTAAAAAAAGTTCAAAAATTCTCTTAAGATCTTTTTTAGGAAATAAAGGATGAATTGCAAATAATACATTTACTAAAGTATGATCAACTCTTAAGTTATAAAAAATATAGTCTATTATTTTTTCAAAATAATTCCAATCAACTATCTTTCCTTTACTAATTGGGGAGACAATTTTATAAAGTCCAAGAGATTGAATTTCCTCACCCACATAAACTTCTTGTTCTGCTCCTCCACCATATTGCGCATCAAGATTATGATATTTGGGTTTACCAACGATGGTAAAAAATACTTGACTCGGAAAATCCTCTCCGGCAAAACCTGCCTTAGAAGAGAACTGACCGATATCTAGAACAACTGTAAGATTGCCCATATAATTAATTCACTTAAATCAATTCAAAATAAAAATATGCTTTTAATATATAAATCAAACTAATTTATTTAATTTTATACCAATAAATCTATTTTAAAATAATTTATTTATTGCAACAGTAAAATTGAAGATATATAGGAAAAGAAAGTAATTTCTTGTTAAAACTCCTATTCTCCACGCATAATTTTCTTTAAACGATTTAACTCATCCAACATTTCATCTCTAAGTGAACTCAAACCTCCGCCAGGTTGAGGGGCTAATCCAGGGGCTGCTCCACCGAGGGGAGAGCCTGGTGCTGCAGGAGGTCCTGCTCTTTTCGCAAAAGCTGGCGGTTTTACGCCTACTGGTGCTGCGGGATGTACGCCTGTTCCAGGGGCAGGAGGAAGTTTCGGGGCTGGAGGTAACCCACTACTTGGAGCTTTAGGAGGGCCACCACCTGGAGCTTTAGGAGGTTTACCACCTGGAGCTTTAGGAGGTTTACCACCTGGAGCTTTAGGAGGTCCACCACCTGGAGCTTTAGGAGGTTTACCACCTGGAGCTTTAGGAGGTCCACTTGAAGCTGCAGCTGTTGCTGCTAGCGCGGGAGTTTCTTCTCCACCAGTTCCGCTCAATAAACTGAATAAAGTACTTGCAGCCGCTGTTTTTGCGGTTTCAGCGCTGGGAGTAGCAATTTTTGTAGAGGATGTGCTTACAGTAACAACTTCTTCTTCAGTCTCGACTCCTTTGAAATCTTGTTGAGCTTTTTGAAGTGAATCTAAGAACTCATTTATCCCTTTAACCGTACCTTCTAACT
>JAHQWS010000077.1 GCA_029856295.1 Promethearchaeia archaeon | reverse complement strand
AATTAGAAAGTATTTATGGTAATTCTGCAAAAACAGCTGTAATTCCAACATCTATGCAATTAGCAGAATAATTTTTTTATTTACTTTTTTTTCTTTTTTTTTAAATATCTATACATTAATCTACATTTCATCTCGTATTTTAAGGATTTTCTTCTTTAATTTTTTAATGCGAGAGTCAGAACCATCATATATTAAAAAACCCTCAAGAATTTTCAAAGCCTTTTGATAATAATATATGGCATTAATATAGTCATTACTCTTTTCTGCATTCTCTCCTGTTTCTAAGGCAAAATCTAATTCTAGTTGTTTAGCTTTTTTCTCGGCTTCAAATATCATACTTGAAATCTTACTGATATCATCTTTTAAATCAAATTTTTTCGCGACAATGAGCGCTTTGTTATACTCTTTTTGGGTGATATCAAATGTTGAAGACTTTTCGGCTGTTTTCGCCCTTTTAATAAGATTTTTAATTACTTTTTTGGCTGAATCTTTATTTAAAATTTCCATCTGTTCCTCCAGCTCATTCAAATCATCATCGCTAATGATGATTGAAGAAATAGGCTTGATTTGTATAGCTCGTCTATGATTCGCTTCTTGACGAAATTCAAGGTTAGAAACAACTGTTTCTAATTGCATTGGAACGATGATTTTTCTGTCTAAAAGTTTGTAAATTCCTTGAAGTATTACTTGCGCATCAATATTTACAATTTTTTTAAGTTTGTCTAGCAACGTATTAATATAGAAAAAAGATTTTGAGCTTAGCGTATCTTTCGCAAGGTTAGTAATCGCACTTTGAATAGGATCATTATTTATATCTTCCAAAAGCTCAGGTGGGATCGCATATGCCAATGTCATAGGAAATACAAGATTAATATTGAACGATTCAATGATAAACTCTACCATATTCTTGGAACTAAATGCCCCACTATTTTGATAAATAGTTAGTTGTTCTCTGAAGCGAAATTCAAATTCTTGTAAAAAATGCGAGACAAGAGTTTTCATATGGTCAGAAGATTTATGGTCAAGTATCATTATTAACCTGATAAAGTCTCCGTTCTTAAGCAACATATTAAATTTTTTATATTGTAATTCATAAAATGGGTTTTCTAAAACTGAGGTGGAATCTTTATTTAGCCCCTTGCTTGATTCAGAAAAGGTTATGTTTGCCTGAATAAATCCACTCAATAATTCAACTTCTATATCAACAGCAGAAACAGGATAATTCAAAAGAGCTAAACCAGATTCTTTATCCATTAGAATTATATGCTTAATATTTAAGACATCCAAGAAAATTTGCCATATTTTATTTCGTTCCACCTGTATTCGTTTTTCATCTATACTAAAAATTTGTATATCAGAACTGATTTCAAATCCCATTTTCTTTAATCGATTTGTAACACATTCCTTACAATATTTTGGAGCTTTAGAACAACTCAGAGTACCACAATTGAACCTTAACCCATTTATTATAAAAGTTGCCATTATAATCACGTTATATTATAATAACAAGAAAAAATAATGAGAGTTCTATAAGACTATTTCTATTATCGCAATATTTTTTCTATTATTTTAATTGTAGTAAATTATGCAAATTTAAATTTTTAGTTCTAAAAAACTAGAACATCAATAATAGTAAGAGAAGCTCGGTGATCGGAGGTGGAAAAGAACTAAAGGGTACTAAAAAATCTTAGTCCAAAACAAGATTCTTATTAAATATCCTTATATTAATATAATTATAGTTAAATAAAAATTAATTCATATTTGGAATGTAGATTGAAGTGAGTGAAGAAAAGATTAATTTAAAAAAACGTAGTAATGAAATTTTTGAAGTAATTAAAAATACTGCTTTTTACTACGCACCACTTGGGATTATTTCAGGAATAGGTTTAGAAGAAAAGGAGATTCATAGCAAGCCTTTTATAGGAATTGTAAATACTTGGAATGAGATTAACCCAGGACACATGCATTTAAGAAATCTAGCTGAAGCGGCTAAGCTTGGTGTTGCAGAGGGCGGAGGAATCCCTCTAGAATTCAACACAATAGCTCCGTGTGACGGTTGGGCCAATGCTAATATTGGTATGCGTTTTATACTTCCCCAAAGAGAGATTATCGCAGATTCTATTGAAGCTATGGTTGAAGCACATCGCTTAGATGCGATAGTAACTCTTTCTAGTTGCGATAAAATTAATCCCGCTGTTTTAATGGCTGCAGTGAGATTGGACATTCCTACAATTTGTATACCTGGAGGTCCGAATTTATTTGAAGTTGCGTTTACTCCTAATTATAAAGGAGTAGATGTGAAAAGCTATGATGATTTTAAACAGAAAACGATGTGTATCTCATGTGCTACAGCTGGTGCTTGTGAGTTTATGGGAACCGCTAACACAACTCAATGTTTAATGGAAGCATTTGGAATGACTTTACCCAATGCTGCGACAACCCCTGCATTTACTCGAATGAAATATGTTATAGCAAAAAATTCAGGAAGAAAAATAATGGAATTACTTAAGAAAGGTATAACCACTTCACAAATCATGACGGAAAAAGCGTTAGAAAATGTTATGACTGTAGATGCCGCTATAGGAGGATCAACTAATGCATCGCTTCACATCCCTGCAATAGCTTATGAAATGGGGATTGATTTCGATATTGAACAATTTAATGATTATAGTAAAAAGGTTCCTATGATTGTTAATACATCCCCTTCAGGTGAATATGGTGTTACAGATTTATATAAAGCCGGGGGAATCCCAGCCGTAATGAGTAGAATCAAGGATTATCTAAATTTGGATTGTATGACCGTTTCTGAAAAGCCGATTGGTAAATTAATCCGAAGGGTTAAAGTATTAGATGATCGGGTTATTAGACCATTGGACGACCCTGTCTTTTCGGAAGGTGGAACAGTTATCTTAAAGGGGAATTTAGCGCCTGAGTGCGCTGTTGTAAAGCAATCAGCAGTAGGAAGGAAAGAACTTTTGAAATTTGAGGGACCTGCAAAAGTATTTAATTCTGAAAAAGATGCCCTTATCGCTTTATCTAAACATGAAATTAAAAATGGAGATGTGGTTATTGCTCGATATGAAGGACCAAAAGGAGGGCCTGGAATGCCTGAACTAGTTGCTCTCACATCTAATCTTATGGTTAGGCAAGATATGACCGATTATGCCTTAATAACAGATGGTAGATTTTCAGGAGCATCGCAAGGACCTTGCATCGGGCATGTAAGTCCTGAAGCGTATGTTGGGGGACCAATTGCTATAGTTCAAGATGGTGATATCATAAAAATAGATATACCTAATAGGACTCTTAACTTTGAATTATCTCAAGAAGAAATTCAAGAAAGATTTCAAAATTGGAAGCGCCATGAAAGAGATATTAAAAGTAAAACATTGTTAAAATATAGAGCATTAGTGACTTCTGCTGCTAAAGGAGCAATCTTAAAATTTGATTAAAAAAAATTACAATTTTTTCTTTTCTCTACCTATCAAATTCTTTAATTTTATGAGTTTGAAGATTTGTTAACTATATCTTTCTATTTTAAAAATTAAATGAAAATAAGAGATTAAATAAAAAGAAATAAATGAATAAAAAAATATAGATATTTAATTCTATTTTGAATAAGTCCCGAACTGTGGGAACTTCTTTAATTGTTCCGTTGTAAATATTGGACCATCCTTACATACACAAATGTCGTTATTCTCCCCTATACAGCAAGATCCGCATAATCCAATACCGCATTTCATTTTTCTTTCTAATGATGCTTGAACCTCTATATTTTTTACCTCAGCAATCTCAAGAACACGTTTCATCATAATTTCTGGACCGCAGGTTATGATTAAGTCAATATTTTCATTATTGAGAATATCCTCAACAGCATCAGTGACGAAGCATTTTTTACCTCTCGATCCGTCATCTGTGGTACACATCGTATTAGGAATAAGATCGATTAGTCTATCAGCAAATATAAGGGAAGCATCGTCTTTTGCTCCTATAGCAACAAAAACATTTTTCATATTTTTCTTCAAGGGTTCAATTAAAGTAGTAACTGCGGCAATCCCTACGCCGCCACCGGTTACGAGAATATTTGTTGCATCTTCATAATTCCAAGAGTTTCCAAAAGGCCCTCGAATCCCAATAATATCGCCTGGTTTCTTCTCAAACAATGCTGAGGTTCCCTCACCGATTTTCTGAACTGTAATCTCAAGGAGATTTCCCTCAACATTAGAAATTGACATAGGGAAAAAGTCTACATCGGGTAACCAAAGAACCACAAAATTTCCGGGTCTGTACGCTTTTACTATTCGCGGATTCCTTATAAAAAAACTCTTTAATTCAGGGGAATGGTCTACTATTGAATCAATAGTTGATATGTCTGTCTTACTTCTGGTTATATCCAAAACCAATTCTTCATTATCTTTTTCGAGCGGATTTTCTTCAAGAATTCCTTGATTTACAGCTAAATCATAAATTTGTTTTCCTCTTTCGGTTCTAATTATTATTGTTTTCCAACCTCCCTCACTCCCTACTTCCCCTACAGAAATGTCTGCGAAAGAAGCTGTGTAATCAGAACACGCAAAACACGCGTTTCTTATTGCTTTATCATACAGTTGATTAAGTGGAATTTCTTTTACGCTTGAATTAGCCGACACTTTCAATTTGAAATTGTTTCTATCATGCTCGATTTTTTGTATTTCATTTGTGTTTATATTATACTCCTTGAAAATCTCGTCTAATATTTTATTATAGAATGTACCGAAGCAAAAGGTTCCAATAGCTAAAGAAATTAAATCATATGCTTCAAAATCAAACCCTGGGTGGTTTTGTAATTTTCTTAGCCCTTGAATTTGACAGGGAGTGCCTACGACAGCAATATCTACGAACCCCTTATTAATAGCATCCCCTATTAATGAGAGCGTGGGACTTTGGCTCGGTTTATACCCAATCCCCTTGAATAAATCCTGCTGATTTTCAGCAATCATCGGAAGGGGTTTGAAGTTATTGTCTTTGCTAGTAATAATCGATGCATCTATTACTCCTTCTTCCATTGCAGCCCATAATAATGCTGTTATTGGTCCGGCATCGGAGGGAAGTTTTTCCCTCGCAGAATCAGTGACTTTGACAGATGTTATTTTTAAATAATGTCCCAAGATTCTATCATGTTCTTTACCAAATACCCACTTATCTAACAAGGAGATTGGAATCTGATCAATCCCTGCCTTCGGACAGGTATTATAACATAAACCATATCCATCACGACAGGTATTAGCATCTTTACATGAACCGTCCTCAATGGGAACTTCGTTTTCTGTGTCATATTTAATATTAGCACAAAACGCCCCACACGCCCCACAATAAACGCATTTTCCTGTTTGAATTATTTCTGATTCTAATTCACTCCATCCTTTTTGTAATTTTTCTATGTACATCTTAAGACCCTCCTTCCTTTAATTGTTTTAGATATTCTTGCGCTTCTTGCTTTCCCAGTTCAAATGCTTCAATATTAGCTTCCAAGGTTGAGCTGGGGACAAATCTTTTCATAGTTTCAAGCGCAGATTCTTCTGAAAATATTCCCGCAAGTACTGTAAAAGCTCCAAAAAGAATAGAATTTCCAAAAACAATGTTTCCAAATTTCTCTAAAGCTAACTTTTGTACTGGAATACTTAATGATTTTACTCTTTTTGCTGCGCCAAACTTTGTTATCGTAGTAGGGTCCCACAGTAAAAATCCTGTATTCTCATCGGTCTTTAAATGAGCTTTCTTTACGTCCTTAGCAGATTCTGCAGAAAGAATAATTAAAAAATCATAAGGGCTTAACGCTTTTGGATAATCTATTATTTTAGCATCTTTATCTAAATCGACCACGACTTCCGCCCAGCATTTTCCTCCCCGAGCTGATGCGGAATAAGCTTCTGTTTGTGTAGCAGCTAGTCCTTCATAAATTGCACTTGCCATTGTAATCATCTTTGATAATGTTATGACACCTTGCCCACCGAACCCCGCGATTCTTATTTCGTAACGAACCATTATTTTCCACCCATAGCTATTTTTTGAATTTTGGCATATTCATCAGAATATTCTGGTTTTGGCTCATATCTAAATTCTCCTATGATATATTTATTAAATAACTCTTCATCAGTCATAAATTTTGCCTGATTTATACGTACAGAATTTCTCTTAATCCAATCAATCATTTTTCCCCCAGTATCCATTTTCTCACCCTTCTCTCCCTTGTATTCTTCTCCTAAATTACTTAAATTCTTTCTACCAAAATATGTTACACAAGGAGTAATTATTTCAATCACAGAAGTTCCTTTATGCCTCAGAGCTTTTCTAAAATATTTCATAAGAGTACGTGGATGTGCAACTGTAGTTCGAGCTACATAAGGAGCTCCTGCTGCCAACGCGAGCTTTACACCATCAGTCCTATTCTCAAACATTGTATAAGGAGTAGTTGTACTCTTTGCTCCATAGAGAGTTGTTGGAGCACCTTGTCCACCAGTCATAGCATATATGCTATTATTAAATATCATGATAAGACAATCGACGTTCCGTCGGCATATATGAATAAAATGATTACCCCCGATTCCTAAGCAGTCGCCATCACCAGAAAATACTATTGGTTTCATTTTAGGATTTGCCATTTTCATACCGGTAGCTACTGCTGGTGCCCGACCATGAAGTGCTAATACTTTCTGTGCTGCTTCATGCACTAATAACATTATTTGACTATAACATCCTATTCCTATAACTGTTGGATGGAGTTTTGGATCTAATTTTTCATCTTCAAAAATACGTGTAAAAATTTGACCTATTATCCCATATCCACATCCTCCGCAAAATAACGAGGCAAAATTGCCAAATACTTTTCCCCCGTAAGATTGTTGGAGATAAGGATGCTCAGGTTTTTCATTTGGAAACATTGGTGCTATTCCTGACATTATTTTGCCACCTCCTTAATTACTTTTAAGATATCATCCGGATGATGAAATTCAGCTACTTTCCCAATTTTAATAATAGGGGTTGTAAGTTTCGTAACTCTCTGAACTTGCTCTGCAATGATTCCCGTGTAGTTTAATTCAGGGACAATTACAGCTTTCGCATCTTTTACTACCTCTTTTACTAATTCATCGGGAAAAGGCCAGACCGTAATTAATCTTAATAATCCTACTTTGATTCCTTCTTGTCTTGCTATTTCAACTGCTCGATAACTTGTTCTTACTGGTAATCCATAAGCGATAATGACTATTTCAGCATCTTCAAGTTTATATTTATCAACCATGGTTATCTTATCAATATTTGATTTGATCTTCTCTATCATCATCTCCATAAACTCCATAGGTTTAGGAGTAGGAAGTCCTTCAGGTCCATGTGGTAAGTGTATAAACAATCCCGGACAATAATCAGTCCCCATAATAGGGGGTTTAGGAATTACATATTCCCCAGTTTCGCGATCTTTATATGAGAAAACTCGAGCTGGGGCATCTTCAGGAGACTCTCTTTTTATCACTCTTTTTAAAATTTCCTCTTTAGGAGGGATATTAACTACCTCATGTAAATGTCCTAAGTAAGCATCAGACATAAGGAATACAGGACAACGATAAGTCTCGGCATAATTAAATGCGGTGATCGTTAAATCAAAGAGTTCTTGACAGTTCATGGGAGCAATTGCAATAACTTGAAATTCACCATTGCCGGAAAAGCGCATTAATCCTAAATCATTATGATGGGGTTCAGTTACGAGGCCTGTTCCGGGGCCTGTTCGCTGGACATCACAAAATACAAAAGGAATTTCAAGATTAGCTGCCATCGAAATTGTTTCTGTCATTAAAGAAAGTCCTGGTCCGGAAGTAGCGGTCATGGATTTAGCACCTACTAATGAAGCCCCGATTACAGAATTAATTGATGCTAACTCATCTTCCATCTGCATGCAGCAGCCGCCAATCTCCGGCAACCTTTTAGCGAGATGTTCGATGGCTTCGGTACTCGGTGTAATCGGATAACCTCCAAAGAACGTTAAACCCGCAGAAATAGCTCCTTCTACCATTGCTATATTACCCATTAATAAATGCCTACCCTCAGGTAAGAATCTTTTATCACTACTACTACTCATTTTTTTCACCTCGTTATGTTTCGGCTTTTTCAGCCGTATTTTCATTTTCTTCTTGATCTAATACGTAGATGCACCAGGCAGGGCATCCAAATTCGCATCTCCGACATCCAGTACAATATTTTTCTTTTCCTTCCTTAACTCTAGGTAAATAAGCGATTCTCATGTTAAGTTCATCTCCCATTTCTAGAATCCCCGTTGGAC
>JAHQWS010000076.1 GCA_029856295.1 Promethearchaeia archaeon | reverse complement strand
ATCTTGTGCCTGGAATTAATGCAGCTTGGGGAGATAACATTCCTGTAATTGCGATTGTTCCGCAAGTCATTTCCAAATATCAAGACTCATTTACACTTCAATCTGGATTAGATCAAATTGGTCTTTTCAAACCTATCACTAAATATCAAAAAAGCGTAAGAAAAATTGAAGAAATCCCTGATGCGGTTCAAAAATGCTTTCGAGAAGCTACTGGAGGAAGACCTCAACCTGTATTGCTAGAAATATATGAAGATGCTTTTATAAGCGAGATAGAAGAAGATAAGCTTCCTATTTTAGAAGCAAAAAGATATCGTGCCATCGAAAAACCTGCAATTAGCCAAGAATTAATAGAAGAATCGATTGACTTAATATTAAATGCCGAAAAACCTTTGATTATCTCTGGAGGAGGAGTAAGTCGAGCTGAAGCGTGGAATGAATTACAAGAGTTTGCTGAGTACTTACAAATTCCCATTATGACATCAATTATGGGTGTAGGAACTGTTTCTAATACTTCAAAATGCTTAATCGGGGCTTCAATTGCCGGACCTGGATTGAAAGCGGCAGTTGAGGCTGATGTTGTTTTAGGGCTCGGTTGTAAATTCTCTTATAGTATGGGTCATGGAGACGAACCCTTTTGGAAAAATTCTCAAACTTTTATTCAAGTTGACATAGATCCAATGATTATCGGTCGACAAAAGCCTCTTACGCTAGGTATAATTGGTGATTGTAAACAATTCCTAAAACAGATGCTCGCTAAGGCTAAAGAACGCGAGAAAGTTGAAAAGCGAGATTGGTTGGAAGAATTAGCAACGATAAGAAATGATAACATAGAAAAATCTAAAAAAAAGGCATCTAAAGATAAAGTTCCGATTTTAGCAAATAGACTTATTAAAGATGTATTTGAATGGATCGAGGATGATGCAATATTAATCATTGATGGAGGAGATATAGCATGTTATGCTGTCGAACAAATTGATTTTTATAAAAATCGTGCTCCTCTTTCAACACTTCAACCTGTAGCGATGGGACAGTTAGGCGTCTCCGTCCCTTATGGAATTGGTGCAAAGTTAGCTAAACCTGAAAAACAAGTTGTAACCATTTCAGGAGATGGAAGCTTTTTAATTAATGTCCAAGACTTAGAAACCGCAGTTCGATTAGGTTTGAAAAACCTTATTTATGTAGTTGCTAATAATAACGCTTGGGGTATGATCAAGAGCGGACAAAAGCTAGCAATGGGTAAACGTTTCATAGATGTTGATCTTCCCGAATTTGACTATGCTAAATGCGCAGAAGGATTCGGGTGTTATGGAGAAGTGGTAACAGATCCAAATGAAATAAAATCAGCCTTAGAACGAGCTAAAAATGCAGGTAAGCCAGCAGTATTAGACGTAAAAATAAAATTCGACACACCAGATGCTACAAAGTTAATGCTTTCAATGGGAATACTCTAATTTTATTTATTTTATTTTTTATATAATAAAATCAAAAATTCAATTAATTGGATTATAAAATGTGGTGAAAAATAGTGAAAGGAATAATGTATGATGGAGTAGGGAAAGTATCAATAATAGATGATTTACCAAAACCAAGTATTAAACCGGATGAAGTGTTAATTAAAATTAAATATTGTGGTGTCTGCGGATCGGATGTTGAATCTTTTAAAAGAGCAGGCCTGTATGCCCCAAAGACTATTATAGGACACGAATTTTCGGGGGAAATTGTTGAGGTTGGGGATGATGTAAAAAAAATTGGGATTGGAAATCGGGTTACCGTTAATCCAATCCTTCCATGTTATGATTGCTATTGGTGTAATCGAAACCAAGAGAATATGTGTAAAGATTCACCCAAAGGCTTAGGGACTCTCACGCATGGAGCGATGGTAGAATATATTAATGTAAAAGCAGAAAGAATCCATCTTCTACCGGATTCAATTTCACTTGAAGAAGGTGCTGCAATCGAGCCTTTGGCTGTTGGCATTTATTCAGTTGAAGAGTCCGGTATTAGAATGGGAGAAAATGCTGCCGTCTATGGTGCGGGGACTATTGGGTTAATGACAATTCAAGCATTAAAAGTAGCAGGAGCTAATATATTTGTCTTAGAGCCCGTGGAATCTAAACATCAACTAGCATTAGATTTAGGAGCAGATTCTGTACTTATTCCAAAAAATTGGAAAAAAGTTCAAAGATTAACAAATAGAATAGGACCGGATCATGTTTTTGATTGTGTCGGAATAGCTGAAACACTAACTTCGGCAATAAATCTCATTAGAAAAGGAGGACAGATAACTCTTGTTGGAATGGACCCTGAAGCCATACTAAAAAGCTTTTATGCATTAGCAATATTTAATATCACCTTGCGCGGTATTTACGGTTATACTCAAGATACCTTTAGAACTGCTATAAATTTACTGGAGAAAAATAAAGTAGATGTTAAACCGATGATCACTAAAGTGATAAAGGTAAACGAAGTTCCCGCGATGTTTGAAATTCTATCAAAACCACACGACGAAATAAAGGTTCTCGTTGAGTTTGACTAAAGTTCTAAAACTTTCTTTTTTTTACATTTTTTTGTATTTTTTTAGTCTTATGATTAAAGATTAAATAAGAATCTAAATTCTAAAATACAATCTGAGAATTTTAATCTTCAAATTAAGTGAAAAATATGGGAGAAGAGAAAAAGATTATTAATGGGGGAGATGTATTAATCAAATGTCTCCTTAAAGAGAATGTAGAATATATGTTCGGGATCCCTGGGGGTCAATTCTTACAAATGTACGATGCTATATATCGTTGGGGTAGAGAACAAGGGATAAATACAGTCTTATTTCGACATGAGCAAGCAGCTGCTCATGCAGCTGACGCCTACGCGAGAGTCACGAATAAGCCTGGGGTCTGCTTTGGGACGGTAGGTCCGGGAGCTATGCATCTAGTTCCGGGTGTTGGAGCTGCGTGGAGCGACAATATCCCCGTCATTGCAATTGTGCCGCAAGTACGCAGCGCTTATGCGGATTCATTTACTTTACAGGGAAACCTTGATCAAGTCACAATGTTCAAACCCATAACGAAGTATCAAAAATCCGTACGAATAATAGAGGAGATCCCCGATTCTGTTCAAAAATGCTTCCGGGAGGCCACAGGAGGACGACCAAGACCTGTATTGCTAGAAATTTTCGAAGATGCTTTTCTTGAGCAGATTGAGGAAGATAAGATATCAATTATATCATCAGAAGCATATAGAGCTATGGGAAAGCCTGCTGTTGATGGAGAGTCAATAAGAAAATCATTAGATCTTCTATTATCAGCTGAAAAACCTCTGATAGTATCTGGTGGTGGTGTCGCTCGAGCCGGAGCGTGGAACGAATTACAAGAATTTGCTGAATATTTACAGATCCCTGTAATTACGAGTATTATGGGGATTGGAACGATTTCAAATCAATCAAAGTGTTTTCTAGGGACTTCTATAGGTGGTGCCGGTTTTCAGGCTGCAAATGGAGCTGATGTGATTTTAGCGTTAGGCTGTAAATTTTCATTTACATTAGCGCATGGAGAAGGTCCAGTTTGGAACGACTCTCAAAAAATGATCCAAGTTGATATTGATCCATCCATTATTGGAAGATCAAAACCTATTACATTAGGAATTGTTGCTGATTGTAAACAATTTTTAACACAAATTCTTGAGGAGACCAAAAAAACCGAAAAAGTAGAAAAAAGAGATTTGTTGGAAACTCTTATTGTTGGTAAACAAAGAATTAGCTCAACTTATATGAAAAAAGCTTCTAAAGATAAAATCCCCATCATTCCACAAAGATTGATAAAAGATGTTTTTGAATTTATGGATGATGATGCAATTCTTATTTTAGACGGTGGAGATATTGTTGCTTATGCTTTAGAGCAAGTACACATATATAAGGAACGGAAACCACTTTCACACCTGCAATCTATTGGTATGGGGCATTTAGGCACTTCTGTCCCTTATGGAATTGGAGCAAAGCTAGCAAAACCAGATAAACAAGTTGTTTCAATCTCAGGTGACGGAAGCTTCATGATAAACATCCAAGATCTGGAAACAGCAGCCAGATTGGGTTTAAAGAATCTCATTTACGTTATTGGCAATAATTCTTGCTGGGGCATGATTAAATCGGGACAAAAAATCGCTCTTGGAAAACGATTTATCGATGTTGATATACCTGGATGTAATTATGGAACAATAGCTCAAGGGTTTGGATGCTATGGTGAGGAAGTCACAGATCCTAATGAAATAAAACCCGCGCTCGAACGAGCAAAGAACTCGGGTAAACCGGCAGTAATAGATGTGAAAATCAATTATGATGTTCCCGACATTACAAAACTCTTAATTTCCATGGGATCATCCTAATTTCTTTTTATTCTTTTAGAATATTATAAGAAATAAAAATAAAGAATTTTTATAAATTTTTTTTTAATTTTTTGTAAATTTTTCGATGCAGAAGCGAATTCCAGGAAGAATATGATACCCAATTCCTAAAATATGAGGAGTTAAAGCTACTTCTGGGTCAGAATACAAGTCAAATTGATGTTCAATTCCATACTCTGCCAGAGTTTCATGGATTTTTTTAACCCCCTCATCTAAGCCAAATTCATCATTTTCTGCGCAATTAAGTAGCAAATGAACTTGCCTAAAAGCATCTGGTTTTTCCTTAATTATGTAATTAATATCGTATTTTTCCCATTTGCTTAGGATTTCTTCACTATATTCCACAATATTTCCATTTTCATCTTGTTTAATAGTCGGCATTAATCGATTATCATTTGAAAAGACGAGGTCTATTGTATCTACAATGTCCTTCCAAGCCGAGTCGCCGATCTCTGCACCCATTTTAGCACCAAATATTTCATCATAAATCGGAATTCTCAATTTCCAATTGAGGCGGGTCAAGTCGCGAGTGCCCAAATTCCCAGGACTTAAAGAAGCCGCAGATATGAATTTATCAGGATGATAAAGACATAGATATAATGTCCCAAAACCTCCCATAGATCCTCCCATTAGTGCTCTATGTTGTTTATCAGGAATGGTTCTATAGTTTGAATCTATGTAATTGATAACGTCTTGGATAATGTAATCCCTGTAATTTCCAGAAAAAGGGGAATTGATATAAAAACTCCCTTTTGTTGCAAGTTGCCCTCTAAAATCTTTACGACCATCAATATTTGGGACATGAAGGCTCGCATCAGGTTGTACAAAAATAAAAGGGTCTAATTCATCATTATAAATTTGCTCATCTAAGATTTCAAATGTTGTTAATCGATCCATATTAATTCTTGTTAAGATTTTCTTGGGTATAATCTTCCAAGGAATTGCTCCATCTTTAGAATTTCGACCAGTGACTGTCCAACCTCTGTTATTTCCTCCGTAACCATGAATGAAATATACTACGGGATATCTTTTATCGTTGGATTCAAAATATCCAGGAGGAAGATAAATTTTAAGATCCCGATCTGCTGGACTTCCTAAAGGATTACTCTCTAACGCTTTTGAATGAAAATTATCAATCTTATATCTTATATTATCTTTAGGCATAATATCTAGTTAAAAATGCTATTGTGTAAATAATTTTATTTTTTTCTTATTTTTACAAAAAATTATAAACGTTGAAAAAAAGTTCTACGTTCGTAAACGTACACAAATCATGGAGTTTAACAAGATTATTAATTAATTAATTATTTAATAACCCATCTATATACTAAAATAGAGTTCAATAGACGATCTAGATTTAGGGCCCCCACACATGAATATTGAAGAAAAGTTAGAATTAATGAAACGCATGTTTAATCCTAAAAACATCGCGATCATGGGCGCAACAGATAAAATGATGAAAATTGGTTCATTTGTTGTAATGTCCGTTCTCAGCTGTGGGTTTACGAAAAAGATTTATCCCATAAATCCGAATCCAAAATATGAAAAAAAGAAAATCTTTGGAATTGATGTATATCCTTCCCTGGATAAATGCCCTGAACCAATTGATCTTGTCGGAATCGTCGTTCCTCCAAATGCAGTCGTAGATTCGATAAAACAAGCTATTGAAAATGATATCAGAACAGCAGCTATAATCACAGCGGGGTTTGGCGAAGTAAAAACTGAAGATAGACAAGAAGAAAATAAAGAATTAGTCAATGTAGCCGAAAAAGGGGGGTTAATTTTTGTAGGGCCCAATTCAATGGGACTATATACATCAGAAGATAAGACCTCCCCATTACATTTAGGATTTGGATTTATGATGCCAAGACCTGGAAATTTGTCGATCGTTTCTCAATCTGGAACGATTGGAACTGTTTTATGCAGTTCGTTAGAAAAAATTCGATATTTTGTGTCAAGTGGGAATGAAGCTTCACTAACCTTAGAAGACTATTTAGAATATTATGCTCAAGATAAAGAAACAAAGGCTATTGCTTTATTTGCCGAAGGGCTACGCGCAGGTTCAAGATTTAAGGATATTTGTTTAGAAACTACTAAAAAAAAGCCGATTATTTTTCTAAAAGCAGGTCTTACTAAAACCGGTGCTAGAGCAGCAAATAGTCATACAGGTTCAATTGCCGGTTCATTAAACATTTATAAATCGGTTTTTAAACAAACAGGGGTAATTCATGCAGATTCAATAATGGAATTCATTTATTTAATCAAAGGATCACAATATTTATTACCACTTCCTAAAAATAATCGATTACGTGCAGGTATTATTAGTGGTGGAGGTGGTTTTGTTGTCCATCTTACTGATCTTTGTGAAAAGCAGGGTATCAATGTTATTGATCTAAGAACAGAGCCAAATGGTCCTAAACTTATTGATGATATTTCAAATCTTCTCCCGTTTTATTGGAGTCACAATAACCCCGTTGATATGGTTGCTACAAATGATTTTACTCTTTATCAAAAAATAATTGATCTAATGTTAAATTCCGGATGTTTTGACGTAATACTTACAATGACATCTGCATCATTTAGAGAAAGAATAGAATCAATGAAACCAATGAATGAATATGGAAAGCGACTAAAAGAAATGATGTTACCTGTAATTAGTAAGAGAATGAATGACACTATAGAAAATGAAATTAATATATGCCTTAAACACCCCGACAAAAGGATTATTTATATCTCTTTTGGTTCAAGCTCTAATAATCCCATCTATGAAAAATATGATGAAAATAAAATAATGGTAGTGGAAGGAGATCTTGAGCTCACCCCTATTATATTAAGAAAGCTTCAGGAATACCAAAAGTTCGTTAATTCCAGAGCTACATCAAAAAACCAAGATTAAACTTAATTAACTAGATAAGTTTATTTAATTTTCATTAATAGAAATGAGCATATTAATCATTGCCGGAGGAGGCATATTTGGTAAAAAAGCCTTGGATTATGGGATAAAGAATGAGTATAAAACAATTCTAATCGACAATAATCCTAGCTGTTTTTGTGCTGATTATGCTACTCAAAAATTCGATAACCTAGATCTATTTTATTTAAAAGTGGAAAAGATTGAACCTGGACAGATTTTCCTTCTTATCCACGACATTTCTATTATTTATGAACTGATTGTTAAATTCCAACCGGAGTATGTTATTCCTGTCATCCCTATTCATTTGTCAGCACAAATTATAGAAGAATTTATGCGTGAAAAAACTCAGATAAATTTAACATCAGATAAAGAATCAACTATTATATTTGTCAATAGTGTAAGTGAAGATTTATTACTAACACATAATTCGGAAAAAGGAGTAGCATATTTGTCATATGCAAAGATAGATGAAATGTGTCCCGATAACTGTTATGGACCTGAAAATTTCTGTCCCACCTTTAAAAGAGAAAAACCTATAACTATAACGAAGTATTTAAAAAATTTCTATCTTGTAGACAATATTATCAAAATTGATAACGATGATGAGAATGAGATTCTAAAACTAAAAATTATTATTGAAAGTAAACAATTAATGCCAGGTTTAGGGGGTATTAATGGGAATGACATTAAACATATATTTAGAATACTGCAGAGTAGTTTAGATTTATTTTTAAATAAGAACTATAATTTGATTATAGCAACCACATGTAATTGCCACGGCGTTATTAATTTTTATAAAAACTATGAAATATAGAAAGAAAAAAAAATATTATTTTACTCGTTTTTCACTCCACGCTCGTAGTAAAGAGATAAGACTTGTGATTGTAAAATTCTTCCTTCATGAGCTCCAATTCCAAAGAATGGATCAAATTTTCGAATTATTTTTAAATCTTCAATTGTGGGAGGTGATATCTTTTCTAAGGTCTCTCCATGATCTTCTGCGATTTTTAGGTCCCAAGGAACTATGTTTCTAATATCCTCGACTGAGGTATCGGGAAATATCCCCGCAAGGTATAGTTCTTTCGTAGTGTCATGGAATCTAAAAAGTCCATATTTAGAGA
>JAHQWS010000075.1 GCA_029856295.1 Promethearchaeia archaeon | reverse complement strand
TAAATATCAAATAATCGTATTGTATATCACTACGAAATCCATTTGTAGTAAAATTAAAATTAAAATTGAGGTGAAATGTATGCCATATGTTTTTGATTACGTATTATTTCCATTAAATAAAGCGGATGAAGTTGCGAAAAAATGGGTTGAATCGATTAAGGACTTTAGATCTGAATCAAGAGGCCTAGCAAAGGAAGTTGTACCTAATGCTGTAAAGGTAACTATGGAGGGTATTGAATCCATAGGTGTTAATGAGGTAAAAGAAGGCAAATTAGACGAATTTCTAACCGCACTAGGAAAATCCATGATGGTTTATCACGATATTGAAAGATTTAAATATAGATGGGAAGTTCGAGCCACAGTAACAGAAGCATTAGGATTGCTGGGAATGAAAGCACCTTATTAATTAAAATATTATATATTAATTTCAAAAATGTATATTCCTTTTTTTTTTATTTTAGTTTAACTAATGACTTAAACCAAAAGCTATTAATAATTCTTATGCACCATCTTTAAACTCTTCACGGCTTTTAACTATAGTCATAATGATATATATACTATTGATAATTAATTTGCTATTTGATTTTAAATATTGCAGTAATATGAGCAGGAATACCAGGCCATTTTGTTGAGCGATAGATTAAATAAATTATTTAAATTTCTCAGGAAGCTCTGGTAGACATTTGATTTCTGGTAAATTATCATAATGCCTGTCAAAGGTGTATATCTGATTAATTTCTTTTTCTTTCATCAAAAGATAAGCAGAAATATCATTCGAATCCATATTATATTCTGAAATTTTACTAACTGCATTGAAGTACATTAATTTTGATATTTCTACGGTTTCTATTGATTTATTAGAGAGTAATCCCATCATAAACTGCTGCAAATCTTCCCAAGACATTGCGTTTTTTAAGAGATTCACCACTTCAGATATTTGAATTAATGAAATACAATACGTATTTTCTTCTTCATTAATCTTTTTTATTATTTCTTTTGCTTCTTTTTTACACCATTGTATTTTATCAGGTAGAATTTTTCCTTTTTTAGGTTTGAAATAAGCATAAACAAAAATATTAGCATCTAAGTATATCATTTTAAATTACCTTAATTTCTTTTTTAATAAAGAATTTTCAAATTCAGACCAATTCTCGAGTTTATCAATAAGATCATCATCATATTCTAATGTGTCAAAAAATTGGGTTAAATCAATTTTTTTTTTTGGAATGATTTTAAGAATCCCCTTTTCTTCCATAATAATAACTTCATCGCTATCCTTAAGCTCCTTCTCTCTCCAATATTGGGGGAGCACAATCCTCCCTTGAGAATCTACTTTCCTTAATTCTGTATTCATATTTCATTTCACTTTTTTATTTAAGATCTAGTTATCCCAGAATAATATGATTATACCATAATATAAATTTTTTGGGAATTTAACTTGAATTCCCATTTAGCATGATACCCCGCCCTCATTAACCTATGATCTTAATGTATTCTGAAAAATTTTAGATGTCCATATTATGGGTGTTTATTATACTTTTAGAGCCTCATATCCTTATATAAAAAAAGATGATAAAAAAGATAAAGCTAGATTCGTCTTAACAGGAAGTATGTATTTTTTAGCCACCATGGCAACTACCAGACCTTTACGTCTACCATACATTATAGCAGAGTATGGATTAGTTGGATTAATAAAATCACTAACTAAGGAGTTTAAAAAAGAAAATATTACTTTCAATATGGTGATACCGCAAACAACGGATACATTCTTAACTAGAGGGGAAAATGCAGAAGATGGCAATAAACCCTCTCTTTTTTTAAATCCTTGGGATATAAGCGTTTATTATCTTTTCCTGTTATCTGAATATGCCAATAATTATAATTTTAAATTGTTGAATACATTCGATTTTGAAGAGGTAAAAAAAATCATTTCTGAAGCCCCATCCGATAAAAAAAATAGCATAGATGATTTTTTCGAGTATTTTCAAGTAAAAAATAAAAAAGTTTATCAGAATATTAGGAATTTATCGAAATTTGTAGAATTTCTCTTACATTATCCACATGCCCCCTCCTTAGTACTATCGGTGTGATTTCGGAAAGTTAATTCCTAAGTAGTTAAATATAACAAAAACCACAAAAGAAGACTTTGATAAAGCCTAGTGTTTTATTGGTTTTTGCTTTTTTTCTATAGTCATTTTATTTGAATTTCTCAGGAAGCTCTGGTAGGTGTTTAATTTCCGGTAAATCAAAAAAAATAATTTTTGCTATTACAACCGTAAAAACTTAACATAATCCTTAAAAATAAAGTGGCTAATTTTTACTTATGACAGAATTTAATAGCTTAAAAGGTGAAGAGCTATATCAAATTCTAAAAGATATTTGTGAATTTGGATATCGAAGGATTGGTACTCCTGAAGCAATAAATGCTGAAAAATTCATTCACGATAAATTAGTTGAAGTTGGAATCACAGATTCAAAACTTGAAGAATTTGAGTTTCCCAAATGGACACCTAAAAAGCATGAGCTTACAATTCTTGCTGAAAAAACACCCTTAATAACCTCAGATAGCGTTATAGATACATTTCCTTATTGGTCAACGGGTTCTACAGGACCAGAGGGTGTTGAAGGAGAATTAGTCTATGTTGGAAACGGAACATCAGTAGATTTTGAATATACAGATGTTAGAGATAAAATAGTGTTAATAGAGGGGAAAATGTTATTAAATTTTCACACAACTCACAGTGCACTATCATTTAATTCACAAAACTTAGCAAAAGAAGCGGGTGCGATAGGAATTATCTGCATCAATGGATCTCCCCTTGAATCTATCAGTTATCTATTTAATAGTTCGCTTCGTGGATGGAAAAGAAGATTACCCGCGCTTAGTATTAGCAATTCTGATGGTCTTTATTTAAAAAGCTTATGTACTAAAAGTTTTGTTCAAGTCAAACTTGTTTTAGATATTAAAAAAGAAAATGGAAAAAGTAATATTGTAATGGGTACTCTCCCTGGAAAATCAGACGATATAATTCTTATAGGTACCCACACGGATTCAACTTTTACGGGAGCGATAGATAATGCAACTGGAAATGCAGGATTGATTGCATTAGCAAAATATTTATCAAAAATTCCTCTTGATAAGCGGAATAAAACAATCATATTCGCTGGATGGTCAGGACACGAAGCAGGGTTGATTGGTGTAGAAAGGTTTACTAAAACTCATAAAGACATGTTAAATAAGATATCTACATTCATTTTGCTTGATGGATTTGCATCACATGGTTATAAAAATCAAGTTGATGGAGGAGTAATTAGAACTGGATTGGATGAGCAAAGAGGATTATTCATTTCGGATAATGCTATCTTACTTCTAGTGGTCATGGATGCTGTTTTAAAGTATAAACTATTACCAGCAGCTTATGTATCAGCAAAGAAACTTCCCGTTAGCGATCTTTCTCCCTTTATTTTTTCCAATGTACCGTCAATAATGATAATTGGGAAACCGATATGGTATCATACAATACATGACACTATAGATAAATGTACTCCAGAACAACTCGAACGTTCAGCAAAGGCACATGCTCAAATAATATTAAAACTTCTTGATATACCCGGTAAAGAAATTAAAGATGCAGATGGGAAATTGACGAATATTAGAGACTTCATTAAAAAAAAAGAAGGAATATCTCCCCCTAGTGGAACTTTTATGGTTTTCCCTTATCCCCTAGTGGAGGGTTACCCTTCTTTTTTTATCCCAATAATGGACCATGCGCCAGAGAGTATTGTAATGGATGTTACATGGGATTTTGGGGATGGAGATTCTACTTCTATAATCCTCACGCGACACGAATACAAGAAGGCAGGAACCTATGAAGTAAGTTGTACATTTACAGATAATTTCGACAATGCGTTCATGATAAAAAAATCTGTCCAAGTAATAAAAAATCCCTCATAAGTAAAAATAACTGAGAATTGCCCAGCTGTCAATACAATAAGCAATGATTTAGGTCTGTGTTCTACAGACCTAAGTAAAATAACCAAAAAAAGAAGCAAAAAGAAGATAGTGGCAAATAATTTAGTTTAAATTCTTTTTACAAATCCATTTCTATTAATTGTTCCTTAATCTTTAAAGCGTCTTCTTTAGTAATTTTGTACATGAATATGAAGAGAATTGTGCCTATTAATATTATTATCATAGGAATGATAGACATTTGGAGTTTCAATCCAAATTTTGCAAATTCGCTATTTTTGGATCCAAATGCAGGATCATATCCCGTGATAGTAGCTACCATAGCAAAAATTACAGTTTGAAAAAAGTATGATAATGCTGTAAAAATTCTTATGACGCTATTATAGCTTCCTTCTTCTCGCTTCCCTGAATTAAAAGCAGCATTGTCAATTCCTTCCGCAGATAATAGCACAAATATCACCCCATATGTAGCACTAAAACCAATTCCTACAAAAGCAAATACTAAAACCACTCCAATGATATCAGTCACAAATATGAATAGAAAAAATCCCATCGCATAAAGGGTCATTCCCACAATATAGCTCTTTCTAACTCCAAATTTTTTTGCTGCCCAAACCCATATAGGAGCACATATGAAGCTCACTATGAACAAAAATACTAGTGGATAAGCTGTATAGCCAATATTTAATCCTAGATTATGAATTACGAAAAAATTTAAACCATACAAAAAACAGGCACCTGCTACTCCCCAACTAAACCTTGCCATCACAATACCCATCCAATTCTTATCTCTAAAAATACGCAACACGATTTCTTTTACTGAAGATGAGCTCTTTTTCTTAATATCTAATTCTGATCGAAATTCTTTCATCTCTGCAGATTCTCGAATACCTATACTATATGGGATAAGCAATATATAAATGATGATCATAACAACTAATGCTGTGGTCATATAAGCAGATACCGTTAATCCTCCTAACACATTAATTAATGTCGGGATTAATACCGCACCAACTATTAATATTAATCCTCCAAGAATACCCCCAATTAATGCAACCTTTCGCCTTTCAGTAGGTTCCCGGCATAAATCAGGATATAAAGCATGGTTGTTTATCTCATAAAGGGTTAGAAATGATTCATACAAAACCATTGTAATAGATAACCATATAGCAGTAATTATTATATCATTGGAAATTGGCGTAAAACATAATATTAATGAAATAGGACAAATTATTACTCCAATTATGATCCATGGAAACCTTTTACCATATTTAGATGTGAATTTTTTTGAACGATCCGTCAGATACCCTATTAATGGATCATTAATGCCATCTACGATTGAATAAATCAAATATATTAAGGAAATTATAGTTAGGGGTATCAAGAGAACTACTGCCGCAAAAAATTGTATTTGACTTGCCATAAAATATAAAAAACTGCTTATAGCAGTATTAAGCGAAAAGAAAAGAGCTCTTTTGGTAGTTATTTCTTCAGAATATTTAAGTTTCGAGATTTCTGTCATATATTGGATTAATATTTTAAACTTCTAACATTAGTTTGAACCTTTAACCAAATATTATTTCTTTATTATTATTCTTAAGATTGTATCAGCCAAATCAATATCATCCTCGTGCAATGATACTATTATTTTATCGTTTTCTTTCCTGTATTCAAGTTCTTTTTTAATTGGTTCGAGTATAATATTATCAATATTTCCCCATTGGCCTTGAAAAAAATAAAGTTCTATCCCCATTTTTTTTCCTTTAAAGTTAATTATATGAACCAACTTATCATTTTGATTAGTAGCGCCAATTATACCAAAATCATTTTCATTTATTTGAATTCCTGGTATTTTATCTCCCTCATATATCATTGGAATAGATTCTGTAAATAAAACTCGTCTTGATTTATACCAATACCCTAACTCTTCTAAATTTCGAGCTGGTCCTGGATATAAATCTCCATCCATCTGTGAGGGTATTCCTAGACAAAATTTTCCACCACACGCCATGATTATTGCTGCCATTCGAATTATTTCATAAGGATCCGGTCTAGCTAATGGAATGTCCCAAGCAAGTTGTGCAGGACCGATTAGTTCCCATGGTTTTTTATTTTGCCTGTTATTATTACCTAGTTTCCATGCTAATTCTATATTATGTGCTTCACCAGATAAATAATGTGCCCACTTAAGATTTTTCCCAATACTGAAATTAAAAGTTAGAATAATATCAGGAAAATTTTTTTCCATGAAATTCATTATTAAAGGTGCGGAATTTTCAGTTTCTCCTAAGTACCAATCACACCACATTCCTGTGGGTTGATAATTTTCGATTAATTCTTTAATTTGATTTAGTATGTATTTTTCATATTTTTCCGGATTATAGGTAAATTCATGAAAGTATACATCGTCAAAAAATTCAATATTATATGGAATATTCCTTTTTTTAGCTTCTTGGCCATCTAAATGTTCTGTTAATTTTGCAATTTTCATTGAAAAATCTACTATTTCTTTCTTTTCTTTTCTATGCATTGCTATGAATGAGGAAGTTATACACCTAAGTGGCTGTATATCATCGAATTCTGGATTATGATCAAAAATATTGGAATAATAGAATAAAAATGGAATTCCAGCTTTTTTACTTTCTTCAGAAAAGATTTTACAATAATCTTCTGGTGTTTTCCATTTCGTATATTTTGAATCCCAGTAGCATATGCCATCATGCCATTTAGATTCAAAAACATGATAATCAACACCTATTTTTTTTGAAAATGCCACCCATTTTTTCATTTTACAAAATGGCCCATTGAACTTCAGACTTCCATTCTTGTCAATCATAGAAGCGTTAAATTTTTCGTAATTTCTATTCCAAATCCATCCCGGTCTTGCTTCGATCTGATACTGTATAGAGAGACCAGATTTCTCCCACCACGATTTTTCATTTTTACTGTTAAATTTTCTTTCCATTTCAATTTTCAACTATTAGCTTCATTTGTTTAAACGAGATTACTTATCCAAAAGATTACAAAATATATAAAAAGTTAGGACACCTAAATAAATTTAAATAATTCTAAAACCAAATTACTATACAATTTTATCTAATAAGTTTTTCTTTTATCATGAAAACTAAATTAAAAATAGAAGAAGAATATTCAACTAAACTTGCTGTTTCTTATAGTTTTGCTACAGTAGCTGATACACTTTCTTATCAAATGTTTACATTTCTAATCTTTACATTTTATTATGCAGTAGTGGGATTAAATATAAATTATATTACTGTTGGTTTCATTCTTTGGTCAATATGGAATGCTATTAATGATCCCCTCCTTGGAGTTTTATCAGATAGAACTAAAACAAAATGGGGTAGGCGAAAACCATATATAGTTGGAGGTATCGGGCCATTATGCATAATTCTGGTATTATTATGGACTCCACCTGTAGAAAGTCCGCAATTTATAATTTTTATTTATTTTTTGATAATGATCATCCTATTTGATTTATTTTACTCTATGTATAGCACAATGTCAACCTCCCTCTTCCCTGAAATTTTTCCAGATTTAGAAGCAAGAGCTAAGGCTAATAATATATTACAAATCTTTAATATTATTGGTTTAATTTTTGCAATGATTGCTCCAAGTTTTTTTATTCCACAATATGACTCTCCGAAGTATTTCTCGGAATATATGTATGCAGGCATATTTATAGCCATTGTAGTAGCTATATTTGCTGGATTATTTATAAAATTTGGATTAAGAGAAAGAATTGAATATTCCATAGATCCAGAAAATGCTCCCTCTCTTTTGAAAGCAATAAGAATTACGTTCTCGAATAAATCATTTATAACTTATGTCGTAGCGAGTTTTTCAATGTGGTATGTTATTGGGATGATACCCACTATCACTCCACTTTATTGTAGTTTTGTTTTAAATATTAAAGATTCAATGATCATAAGTATGCTTCTCGGAATTACCTTTATATCAGCGGTATGCTTTATGTTTTTATGGCGTTATATCGTAATTAAATTGGGAGTGAAAAAGGGTGTGATGTTAGCATTAATTTCATTAATTATAACGTTATTACCGTTTATGTTTATTACTGAAATAATTGGAGCTATTTTTGCTTTTTCATTTGTAGGATTAGGAATTTCTGGTTTATTATACTGTAGAGATCCGACTATTGGTGCGATAATTGATGAAGATGAATTACATACGGGAATTAGGAGGGAAGCAAATTATTGCGGCATGATTGCTTTAACAATACGATTTACTACTATAGCGATATTTCTTTCTATAGGTTTGGTATTTAATACCATCGGATGGGCAGTATTCAATCCAAGGGAAGCAACAGAACAAACAATAATGGGTCTTAGACTTTTGATATTTATGTTTCCCGCAATATTTTTAATTATTGGATTAATCTCAATGAGTTTCTTTCCAATTACAAAAGATAGATATGAAGAAATAGCAGAATCTATTAGAAAATTACATAATGAAAAAAAGGAAAAAGTATGAAATAATAAAATATTGGTTATTA